>JBMFUH010000483.1:0-5685 GCA_049966735.1 Isosphaeraceae bacterium | reverse complement strand
CAGCGGACCCTACGATATTCAATGAGTGCGCAAGCCGATTGCAAACCGCCCTAGGCCGAGGCGGAATCGCTCGGTCAAGGCGAAGGCCATCGCTCGACCAAGGGAAGCAGCCGGGCGCGCCGTTAGGCCCAGCAAAGCCGTGCTCATTGCGGGGTCAAAGACCGTTTTCCGTTTTCAATCAGAAGTCGAGATTGCGAAAGCCCGAACACCGGTTACAGGGCTTGACCCCACGAAGCCCCCGAGCTGAACGAAATCGAGGAGGAGCAGTCCAAGCCCCGATCAGTCGGTGATGATGGCGTGTATCGCGTCATCCGGGCCGTCCAGGGACCGGACGAAAGACACGCCGCCCAGGGCGTCCACGGCGTAGACTTCCCGAACGCCGCCCAGGATGGTTGTGGAGGCGCCGAGGCTGCTCGAGACGATGGGCGAAACCCCCACCGTCACAAGGTTCCCACCCGGGCCGACGTCAACCCCGGCAATGACGGCGTCCCACCCCTCGACCCGGAACTCCGGGTGGGCTTCGCGAGGTCAGATCCGGTTTCCGGTGTTCAGCGGTTCCTGGCAGGGTGGCGCTGCCGACTTTTCCCCTCGCTGTTCCATGCTCACATTGCTCATGCCGACAGGCGCTGTAGGCTCTTGGCGAGTTTTGCGCCTGGGCGAGAGGCCCGCATCGTGCCGACCTCATGGCGTGACGGCGGGGCCCGGGGAAACGATTCCTGGCTCTTTCGTCGCTCAAGATCCGGGCGTTATTCCTCGCTTGTACCTTATACTTGACAGATCTCCCCCGTCTGCTTGCTGTCATAGCCGGGGAGCTCGGCGAGGGTCTTGCGGTAGTCGGGCGAGCGGACGACCTCGAGCAAAGCGCGAATTCTCGGGTCCTCCGCGAGGCCGGCGGGGAAGCAGAGGTCGTAGGCTTCTTCGCGGATGCCCAGAAAATCCAGCCCGGCTTCCTCGGTGACGAGCCGCAGGCAGACGCCGGCGTCGGCCCAGCCGCTCTTGACGGCCTCGGCGACGCCCCGGTGGTCCGTGGCCGTGCACGGCACCGCGCACTTGCGCCCACCCAGCAACTCGTCAAGGCACTGCCTCGCGCCCGATCCCGGCTCACGACCGATCCAGCGGACGTCGGAACGCACCGCCGCCCGCAACGACTTGAATCCGTGGCCCGCGGCGCAGGCGATTCCTTCCTCCCACGTCGCGGCACGCAAGAGGCTGAAGCCCGAGCCCAGGGCTCCCAGCACGACCCGGCCATTGCCCTCCGGTTCGCTGGCTGAACTCAGATGCACCCCGGCGACGTGGACCAGTTGTTGCCCGAGCAACTCCAGCGCCTGGCGACTGGGTCTGGGCAGGGCCAGGAGCCGCACGCCCGCCAACCTCGCCAAGCGGGCGGCCAGAAGCCCCACGGCCGGGTCACAGCACGCCAACACCAGCGTTCGCCGGCTCTGTTCTCGATCATGCTCCAGGACAGCTCCAGGGCGAAGCACTCCATCGTGATCGATCATCCCCAGCGCGGTCGGCTCGACCGGATAGAGCCGCACGGCACCAGCCACCTCAGCCGCCCAGTACCGGCTGTGCTCGCGCCTGGGCGCCCAGGCCCAAGAGGGCGCCACGGGCTCGCCGTGCAGCCGGAAGAGATCTTCAACCCGGCACCCGAGCGCCGCGGCGAGCGCCAACGCGGCCGCCGTCGAGGGCACCAGCCGGTCGGTCTCGATCGCGCTCACGCCCGCCCGGGACAGGCCCGCCCGCCGCGCCAGCTTTTCCTGTGACCAGCCGCGCTCTGTTCGCCGGTCTCGAAGATGGTTCTCGTAAGGAACTGGTTGCGCCATGATCGTATCCATTTCAGCCAGGCTTGTGGCGCCCATGTGCTTTCGGTTATAAACTCTCCATGCACAATCGTGTCGAACGACTCCATGATCCTAGCAAATGCCAACGACAAATTCATCTCCCACTCGAGTCACGAACACCATGAGAGCCAAGAGAGTCCAGCGCATTCAGGCGGCCTTCACGTTGATCGAGCTACTGGTCGTCATCGCCATCATCTCGGTACTCATCGCCTCGTTATTGCCGGCGGTGCAGGCCGCCCGCGAGGCAGCGCGACGGGTCCAGTGCGTGAACAATCTCAAGCAGATCGGCCTGGCCCTGCACAATTACATCTCCGTGACTGGCGTTCTTCCGCCTGGGCGGTTCAACAGTCACAAGACGGGCTGGGGCCAGTGCTGGGGCGCTTACTCGCAGCTCCTGCCGCAACTGGACCAGACGACCATCTTCAACGCGTTCAATTTCAACCTGCCTCCCGATTCCGACGCTCTCTCGGCATCCAACTCGACGGGCTTCGAGACGTTTCTGACGACGCTCCTTTGCCCGTCCGACTCTGATCCGGTGCTCGTCCTGGTCGGCACAGGGATGTTCGCGACCCACAACTATGATCTCAACACCGGCAATACCTATCCGGCCGTTCAAACACCCATGCCTCCCCTCTTTGGAACGCCCAACGGCACGTTCTTCGAGAACTCCAATGTCGGCCCGGCGAGCTTCACCGATGGGATGTCGAACACGACGGCGATCACCGAAACAGTCCGCTCGACTCCCAGCTCCACGTATGCCAACGATCCGCTGGGCGTCTTTCTCGTCACCGGCAATAACAGTACAACCGGCCCGCCGCTCAACTCGGACGCCGACTATCAGTCTCTCTGCCTGACGCTGCCGCCCTCCACTTCGCAGTTTCAGCATACGCGGGGCGTGCGGTGGCACTACGGAGCGCCGGGGCATACGCTGTACAATCACCTCCGGCCGCCCAACGACAAGCGTCCCGACTGCCGCGGCGGCCTGCCTTTTAGCAACGTCTCCGATCCGCTCTGGAGCTGGCTGTCGCTGAACATCGCGGCGCGGAGCAGGCACCCCGGCGGCGTCAATTCGCTGCTGGCTGACGGCCACGTCCAGTTCGTCAAGGACACGATCAACGTGGTCACCTGGCAGGCGCTGGGCAGCCGCAATGGCGGCGAGGTGATCTCCGCCAACTCATATTGAGGCGAGCGCTCAGGCCGCCAGCACGTCGTGCTGGAACTCGCGGGCGGCGATGGCGACAGTGCGGGCGTCGGCCTGGGGATGTCCTTCGGCGTAGGCGATCAAGAGCGCCAGGTCGGCCAGGTGGTTCAGGCGGCGGGGCAAGCCAAGGGCCGCGTCGTGCAGCTCGGCAAGGGCCTCGGGAGTGAAGAGCGGATCGCTTGTCCCCGCCGCGGCCAGCTTGCCCACGACGTAAGCGGCGGACTCGGCCGCGGTGAGCGGTCCCAGAAGACTGCGTGCGGTCAGCCGGTCGGCCAGTCCCGGAGGGAGCTGGAGCACCAGCTCGGCCGTGCCGACCAGAAGCAAGGCGAGATCGGGCGGGCCGTTTGTGGTGAAGTTGAGCAGCATGCGCAGGGCTTCAAACGTGGCCGGGTCATTGATCAACTGGGCCTCATCCACGATCAAGAGCGGACGGCGCCCTGTCGCGGCCGCCGCGGCAAGCTGTGCTCGTGCCCGTCGCAGCGCGGCGCCCATCGTGAGTGATTCGGCGGGCGTCCCCCCCAGTTCTTCCGCCAGGAGCGAGAGCAACTCGGCCGGTGGTAGCGCCGGGAAGGAGATGAACGCCGGCGCGACGCCAAGCTCCAACGCCAGGCGGCGGGCGATCAGCGTCTTCCCCGAGCCTGGTGGGCCGAAGAGCAGGACTGGCCCTTGACCGTGGTCCAGCCCGTAGCGCAGCCGGCGCAGGGACGCGTCGCGGCTGGCCAGCGCCACGTAGGCCTCCGGGCTGGTCGTCTCGCCGAAGGGCCGGGCCGAAAGTCCAAAGTGTTCCTCGTACACGGCGTCTCCACTTGTGGCCGCGCTCGCCTTCGGCTCGCTAGTGGCGAGTGGGCAGTGCTTGAACGTGGGACAAGATTCCAATCTTGTCTAAATTGCATTTATTTAGTCACAAGGTTGGAATCCTGTCCACGAGTTTCGTAGGGTCCGCTGTGCGGACCAAATGCCCCGGCCTGCCCACTGCCCACCAGCAACTAGCAACTAGCAACTGCCCCACTCAGACGAACGTCTCGGCCAGTCCGAGCAGGGGAACGCCCCCGCCGTCGAGAACCTCTCTTGCCCGCAGCAGTGACCGCTCCCCGGTCATGCTCCGGTTATGCACCAGCACGGCGGCATCCACCGAACGATGAAGCACCGCCGCGGAGAGCCCGGCAAACATCGGGCTGCCGTCCACCAAGACCAGGTCGAAATCGCGCCTGAGCCTGGCCATCGCGCACGACCAGCCGGAGCTAGCCAGAAACTCGCGCGGACGCGCGACCGGCGCTCGCAGAGGGAGAATCCAGAGATGGTCGTCGGGAGCGTTCAGGATCGCGTCGGCCAGCGCGTGCCCTTCCTCGACCACGTCGTCCAGCCCGAGGGTAGGACGGAGTCCCAGCGATCGCGCGAGCATGGGCCCGGTGAGGTCGGCATCGACGAGCAACGTCCGTCCGGCGCGGCGGGCCAGCGCCCGGGCGAGGGTCAGGACCAGGGTCGTGCGTCCCTCGGCGCGGTGACAGCTCGTGAAGAGCAGGACCTTGAGATTCTGGCGGTCCCGCGCTTCGATGAGCCGGTCCGCCATCTGCTCGAACCGGTAACCCCACTTTTCCTCGAGCAGCAAGACGATCGCCGGCCACTCAAGCTCCTCCTGCGGTTGCGGATCGACTGCCGGCTGCACCGTCCTGGGGTGGACGACCTCCGGGGCGGCAAAACGCGTGGCCCAGTGCGGCGGCGGCGGCACCGCCGATGACGGGCCCGCGGGTTTCCGCTGGGCAAAGGCGCGGCTCAGTGCCTCGTCAACTTCCTTCATGGGTTGACTCCTCATGGCTATCGTCGGGCAAGAGATAGCCCGGGAAGACGACCGGTGTTTCGGTCTGGCCATCGACCGCGGCCCCGGCAGGTTCCACCGAGAGCCAGACCGGAGCGTGAAAAGCCCCGAGCGCGGCGTTGCCGCCAGGTGCGGGAATCGCCAGCATCCGCGACGACGTCGGCCGGTTGCTTGCCGCTGCCGGCCAGTGCGTCACGGCCAGGGCAAGAGGCACCGGCAACAAGACGAACATCGTCACGACCGCCAGGCGGAACTCCCTGCGCAAGCGTCTGCGGGTCTTTCGGACGGTTTGCGTCCGCGGCAGCCCAGGCCAGGGGGGTTCAGCGCGCAACCGGCTTCGCGGCGGCGGAACGACACGAGGAACCTGGATCAGACAAAGCGGCGTCTCCGCGAACTCACCTTCGGCTCGCGGCATGATCATCGAGATCGTTGGGAGAGCCTCGGTTCGACTCATGGCTGCGCCCCCACGTTCACGGGTTTTCCAGGTTGCAGCGCCAGCAGGAACTTCGCTTGGTCGTCGGCCCCGATCCGGCCAGATCATCCCGCGCGGTGTGGGCCGACTCGACCTTCTTGCTTTGAGTCATCGACCAGAAGGACGGGCAAACTTGAACAGGCGTGACGAAAATGACGGGATGGGAAAGATGGGAGGAGGCTGGAGCGATTGGGTTCCCGTCACTGTTGATACGGGCCGCATGACCGGGAGATGCGTCAGCTTCTTACCAACTACAGTCTCGCCTGGCTCGGCCAATCGAATGGCATGGACCTCACTGGCCCAACCGTCGCTGTCCGTTCGGACGCCTAGGTCGCCACCGTCGTCTACGCAAAGT
>JBMFUH010000482.1:0-5692 GCA_049966735.1 Isosphaeraceae bacterium | reverse complement strand
CGAGCACGGCTGCTTTCCCAACCTCAAAACTCTGCGCGACTACCGCGAGCGAACCGGCAACAGGGCACAGAACTATCGCTTTGACGTCCAGACAGGCACCCGGCCGACCGACCGCGCCCTGGCGCGCATCCACCCCGAGGAGCATCACCTCGGCGAACTGGAAGATCGCCTGGCGTTCGAGGAAGACGCCTTCGGGACCGCCCTGCGCGATCGGTCGACATCCTGAATGCGTGGATATTTGACATCATCCCTGCCGCACCCACTGGCCGGGCCTGTTCCGCGTTGTCGAAACCCGGGCAATCTGGGAAAATGAACGCGCGGCCCGGTGCCCCGCCGTGCCGGCTGGGAAGCCAGGGGGTTGTAGAATCGGAGCTCTTGGAGTTTTGGGAAGTTGATGTCCGTTTCGCTGGCGCAGGTATTAGTGATTCGTCCCGGCGCGACACTCTACGATGAGCAGAACCGCGTTCAAGGCGTTCTTGACATCCCCTTGAGCGAGCGTGGGAAGGCCGAAGCCGCCCGGCTGGCGGAGTTCCTGGCCGAGACCCAGGAAACCTCGGAAGTGGCCGCTCTCTATTGCGGGCCGGGCGAGAACGTGGTTCGCACCGCCGAGATCATCGGCAAGGCCCTGGGGCTGCGGCCCAAGCGCATCGACGAGCTGCGCAACCTCGACCAGGGACTCTGGCAGGGCCTTCAGGTCGACGAGATCAAGCGGCGAAACACGAAGCTTTTTCGCCAGTGGATCGAGGATCCCCGGACGATCTGCCCTCCCCAGGGCGAGACGGTAGAAGACGCCCTGGAGCGAGTGAAGGCTGCATTCAAACCGCTGGTCCGCCGCCATCAGGACGGTGAGAAGTTCGCCCTGGTCGTCGGTGAACCACTCGCCAGCCTGGTCTCTTGTCTCTTGAAACGCGCCCCGCGCCCGCAGCTCGACGACCAGTTGCCCTGCTGCGGATGGGAGCGGATCGACATTCCGCAAGATTTCCTGACCAACGGCTCCTCTTGACAATCTTTCCCAAGTACACGACTCTTCCAATGCGGATTTCGGAATTCGGAATGAATCGAATTCCGAAATCCGCATTTCGTGCCCGTCAAGGCAAGATAAGGAGACCCATGGCAAAACGAGGAGAAGGAACGGTGAACGCCTGGCATGGGTACTCCGAGTCCAAGCGCGTACCCGAAGGGCTGTTCCTGCGGTGCGATGGCTGCAACGCCACGCTCTTTCGCAAGCAGGTGGATCAGAATCAGAAAGTCTGTCCTGAGTGCAATCATCACTTCCCGGTCTCGGCCCAGGAGCGAATCAAGCAACTTCTTGACCCCGACACCTATGAGGACTGGTTTTCCAGCCTCCAGCCGGCCGATCCCCTCGGTTTTGACGACCGCCGTCCCTATCCGGAACGGGTCAAGGCCGAGCAAGCCCGGACCGGCCTGAACGAGGCCGCACTGGTCGGCCAGGGGTTCATCAAAGGTATCCGGATCATCTTCGGCATCACCGACAGCAGCTTCATCATGGGCTCAATGGGGTCCGTTGTCGGCGAAAAACTGACGCGGGCCGTCGAGGAGGCCAACCGCCAGAACCTGCCCCTGGTCATCGTCTCGGGCTCGGGAGGCGGCGCGCGCATGCATGAGGGAATCTTCTCGTTGATGCAGATGGCCAAGATCTCGACAGCGCTTGGACGTTTCCGCGCCGGGGGCGGATTATTCATCAGCGTGTTGACCCATCCCACGATGGGAGGGGTGGCGGCCAGTTTTGCGTCGCTGGGCGACATCATTCTCGCGGAACCCAAAGCGCTGGTTGGCTTTGCCGGGCCCCGGGTGATCGAGCAGACGGTCCGCGTGCAGTTGCCCCAGGGGTTCCAGACCAGCGAGTTCTTGCTGGAGCACGGCTTCATCGACCGCATCGTCCACCGTCACGAACTGCGGAGCACGATCGCCCAGCTCATCTCCTACGCGACGCCGTGACGGCTTGTTGCATTGATCAGCCCGAAGTCTCGTCTGGCAGCGCACCATGTTCGACGAGGTGCCGGAAGTCCGATGGGCAAACGTCCCACGCGGCCCTGTAGGCTCGCTCGAGCGGCACGTTCACATACAAATCGGCGTCCAGCCAGGCGGGCATGTCGGGCAGTTCCGCCCCCACGCCGAGCGGTTCGATAAACGCCTCGGGGGTAAATTCCACCAGCGGCGCGGCGGCCCGGTAAGAGACCAGCAGGAGCGGTTCGTTGGCGGGAAGCTCAAAAGGTACGCCCTCGTCGAACTCGTCCCAGATGAGCTTGTGGAGCGTCTGGGGATCTTGCGGGCCGGGCGGGAAGGGATCGACGACCAGCAGGTTGACCCCGCGCTTGAGGAAGTCCACCGCTTTCGCCACGAATTCCCGGACGGCAATTCCGCCGGCCTTGTTCCCCGGCGACACGACTTCGATGGCGCAGACCACGTCGCCCAGGTGATGGCGGATGACGACCCGGTTGGCCCGCTCGTGGAATCTGCCCTCTCGGGGGTGGACAATCATCCGCGTGTGTGGGGCATCCAGTGTGGCCGTCTGAGCGCGGGAACCAGAGGGCCTGGGGTTCCTCCGCTGCAGGGTCAACACGTCGGGATAGAGGCCGGACGAGTACTGTTCCACAAGGGCCGAATAACCCGATGGCAACAGCCCGGCATTGAGGGCGTCGCAAATCGCGATCGTCCACCGCTGATGAAAGTGGTGGTAAATCGTGGGCGGAACGCGTTTCCAGTCGTGCATGGGCATGGTTAACCCCCCAGGCGAATTTTATCAGTCATTGGTCATTGGTCATTTGGCCTTCGCCATTTGTCCTTAATCGACAGCGACGCTCGGCCGCGCTCGCCGCGGACTAAGAACCAAGCACGAAGGACCAAGGACCTCCGACGGCATAACGCCTTTTTACCCTGATGTCCTCGAGCCGCCGACGGCCCGCCCCCGGCCGTCCTGACCGATCAACTTCAGGAGCAGGTTGTCCTGCGGGTAGGGGTGTCCTTTGTACTGGCGAAAGCCTTCGGCCTTCTCGACCCCGATCTCAGCCCCCCTGTGGGCGCCCAACTTCGCCTGGCTCGCCAGGTATTCGTCCATCCCGTGCTGACGCAAGAGCCACTCGCGCTGGCTGGCATGACAGGCAAGCATCCGCCGCTTGATGTCAAAGACCCGCGTGACATCCACGTAAAAATCGGCGGGCAGCGGCCGGCTGTCGCGGTCGTGCCCCTCGATGGCATCGACGAAGTAGAGGTGGGGGATTCCCTTGAGCGGAGGGGCAGGGTCCCACTGACGTGTGGCGTAGTTCGGGCACGACGCTCCGAAGGAGGCGTCGCGCACGAGCAGGCTGGTCATCTCGTGATCGCAAAGGTAATCGACCGGCGGCGCGGTCAGGACAATGTCGGGCCGGGTGCGACGGATCGCCTCGGTGACGCGGCGGCGCGAGTCGTCGTCATTGAAGATGGCCATGTCGCGAAACTCGAGGCACATCGCCTCGGCGCTGATCAACGCCGCAGAGGCCTTGGCCTCGCCCCGGCGGATCTCGGCGATCGTCTCGCAATCATGTTCCGCGCTGCCGCAGTCTCCCGGCGTCATCGTGGCGATGATCACCGTGCATCCCGCCTCCCGCAAGAGCGCCAGCGTCCCCGCGCACTGGAACTCGACATCATCAGGATGAGCATGAATCGCCAGAACCCGGACGGCATTGGACATGGTTGAATCTCGCCAGGTAAGGATGCGCGGCAGGTTTGCCCACAGATGTACCGCTTCACAGGCCTCGACTCAAGGCCCCTCTACCATCTTGGTTCTGCCGCGTCAACAACTCGGGCGCCTGGGCGAGATGATTCGATGGCGAGCAGTTGGCAGAAGCGTCGTGGACTGCATGATCGTTGAAGCGGAGGGGGGTGGGATTCGAACCCATGGGTGTGGCGGAGCCACCCAACGGTTTTCAAAACCATCCCGTCGATCGAACAGGGGCAAGCCGGGTAGCGACTTCTATCAACCCGCCCCGTCCGTTGCCACCAACTACCCTCATAATCTTCTCGATCCGCGAGGACGACTTGTAGTAAGCTCCTAGAATAAGTCGCGCTCGCGGTGTCGTGTCCGCGACAGTGCCGGCTTGATTTCATCCTGTATTGGAACCGCTGCATGGCCACCGTCAC
Organism: Isosphaeraceae bacterium; assembly: GCA_049966735.1. Taxonomy (GTDB): domain Bacteria; phylum Planctomycetota; class Planctomycetia; order Isosphaerales; family Isosphaeraceae; genus Aquisphaera. The sequence goes on along the minus strand of JBMFUH010000482.1, from coordinate 1,552 downwards.
CACGACTCATCCGGTCCTGTCCTTGCCGCTTCCCGCGCCGGCGAGCGTCTACCGGATCTCGGTCGATCAATACGATCAAATGGTCGAGACCGGAGTCATCGGTGAAGATGAACCGGTCGAGCTTCTGGGAGGGGTCCTGGTACGTCAAATGCCGAAATACCCGCGACATGTTTTTCCGACCGAGGAAACTCGCATACGACTGGAAAAGATCGTCCCGGCCGGCTGGTATGTTCGCCAGGAAGGCCCGGTGCGGATTCCTGCTGTTGACGAACCCGAACCCGACGTGGCCGTCGCGCGCGGCGATTCCCGCACGTACCGGAAGCGTCACCCCGGACCAAAGGACATCGCCCTCGTGGTCGAGGTCGCCGCGGTGAGAGGCTCCTTGACGCAAGCTCGGGGAGACAAGCTGAGCGCCTATGCCCGGGCGGCAATTCCGATTTACTGGATCATCAACCTGACCAGGAAGCCAGGTGTCGTGGAGGTCTACACGCGTCCGACGCGGACTCGTGGCTATCGACGTCAACAGGACTACAAAGCGCGAGACCTCGTTCCCGTGGTCATCGATGGTCGGGAGGTTGGGCAGATCGCTGTCGCGGAACTACTCCCATGACTTCTCTTGTCCAGGCGCCGGAGAAGCCCCGGACGCGAAGGGGCTCCCGCAGCGCCGCGGGATCAACCAGCGGCACGGTATCACGGGCCTATGCCGATTTCCTGATACGGCTCGCCTGGGCGGTGCGGGCTGATGCGAATGGTTACCTTGCGGTCGAGTCGCCTGAGGAAATCAAGGAGCTTGTCGGTGGTGAAGCGGCTGAAATGCCCGTTCATCAGGTGTGAGACTTCCGGCTGCTTGATGCCTAGCAGCGCCGCGATCTCACGCTGCTTGAGCTTCCTGTCGGTCAGAATCTTGTAAACATGAAAGCCCAATCGCGACCGCGTGAACAGTTCGTCGGCGTCCTCAAGGTCCAGGTCGGCGAAGACATTGCCCGAGCTCTCTTCGAACTCGATGTCCGCCTTTCTATTCTTGCTCATCTTCCGCCAACTCCCTCGCCTCTTTGTATCGCTGCTTGATCAGGTCCACATCCTGCTTCGGGGTAGCGATGCCTTTTTTCGATTTCTTCTGGAATGCATGCAGCACGTAGACGGTTCTGCCGAGCTGGAGGGCCACCACGGCGCGGTAAGCCTCGCCCGCATGCCGAATGGCAATTTCCAGCACGCCACTACCGATTCCCCTGAGCGGCTTGGCATCCTTGGGCATGCCGCCATACTGCAAGAGCTGGAGCTCGCCACCAATGATCCTACGGACGTCAGACGGGAATGCTTGGATGTTCCTCCGTGAGTTTCCCAGCCATACGACCGGCCGCATGACCGGTGTTTCAAGCTCTTCTGATTCGTCCTCTTCGTCTTCCGCCAATGATCCACACCTCCATGATATAGGAAATATACTATAAAGTCAACCGCGGCGCGGCCGAATGTTCGTTTGGCCATTCGCCGAGCCTGTTCCCTAGGAGCTTGTCTGAATAACACTACCGCGATTCACCCACCAGTCCATTCA
>JBMFUH010000481.1:5301-5695 GCA_049966735.1 Isosphaeraceae bacterium | reverse complement strand
GCGGTCGGCGGCATGGGGGCCTCTCGCCAAGGCGCAAAGCTCGCCAAGAACACGAAGCGCTTCGGCATGACCGAGGCGATCGTTGAGTAGCCAGGGGGAAGGTGGCTGGCTCTTTCCTGCTATGCCGAGTCGAGAACAAAGAAGTCAAGATTTTCGCGGTAAGCTAATACGACATAGATGTTTATGTACAGTGTCACCGTGTTCTCACACAACGACACCCGTCCCCTTATTTGCTCTATTTAAGAGAACTGACACCGATAGCCCCCTCGACGTCACGCCATGCGGTCGGCGGCATGGGGGCCTCTCGCCAAGGCGCAAAGCTCGCCAAGAACACGAGGGAAGTCGAGGGGGGAAGTCGAGGGGGACATAGTGAATTACAACCGCAGGTTACACA
>JBMFUH010000481.1:0-5201 GCA_049966735.1 Isosphaeraceae bacterium | reverse complement strand
AACTGGCGAAGGTACATCTTTACCCATTTTACCCGGAGCACTTCCGCAATCCACTATGTCCCCCTCGGCTCATCCCACCCGAGTGATCGACCGGCTTGACAAGAGCCGCGATCGGAGAGAAAATCGCCGTAGCTCCAGTATATTGTCGCCCGTTGCGATGAGCCAGCCGGAGCAGGGTGCCGAAACCTCGTGGCGTTAGCGGGCGGAGTCCTTCCGAAAGGGAATCGCCCCGGTGGAGACCCTGTCATCGGTTGGGGAAGTAAGAAGTAAGATGGCAAACAGGGTCGGCTAGCGCTTATGATCCCCGTCGAGGACACCGTCCCGGGCCGCAACCCGCCGCTGGCCGTGTACGCGATCACCGCGCTGAACGTCCTAGTCTTCGCCCTGGAGCTGCGCCTCCCCCAGGGAGACCTTGAGCGCCTCTTCTACCTCTTTGGGATCGTCCCGGCCCGCTACACTCATCCCCTCTGGGCCGAGTGGGTCGGCTTCCCGGTCGATGACTACTGGCCGTTCCTGACCAGCATGTTCCTGCACGGCGGCTGGGCCCATATCATCAGCAACATGTGGACCCTCTGGATCTTCGGCGATAACGTCGAAGATCGTATGGGGCCGGCGCGGTTCACAGTGTTCTATCTCCTCTGTGGCGTCGTCGCCGGGTTCGTCCACTGGCTCACCAACCCGCACTCCACCCTGCCCACCGTCGGCGCGTCCGGGGCTATCGCCGGGGTCATGGGCGCCTACTTCCTCCTCTTCCCCCGCGCGCGGATTGTGGCGATGATCCCCATCTTCTTCTACCCGCTGTTCTTCGAGGTCCCCGCAGTCGCGTACCTGCTGTTCTGGGTACTGAGCCAGGTCCTCAGCGGGACGATGGCGATCGCGGGGCCCGGCGAGGTCGGCGGGGTAGCCTGGTGGGCACATGTCGGCGGTTTCACCACCGGGCTGGTTCTTCTCCCCCTGCTCATGAGGCCGCGGCGAACGACCCGTCCTTTGCAGCCGGACGAGTATGGCACCGAAGGGGCCTGGTCGTGACCCGAATGGAGCGATAGACGTGCTCGATATCCTCTGGATCTTCTTCCTCATCTCGACCCTGCAACCGGTCGTCATGCAGCGTTACCTCGAGGCGTCGCGGCAGCGGCTCATCGCGAGGATCGAGAAGAAGCGGGGCTCGCGGGTCATCCTCCTCGTGCACCGCGAGGAGACGATGAGTTTCCTCGGCTTCCCGGTCTTCCGCTACATCGACATCAACGACTCGGAGCAGGTGCTGCGTGCCATCCACATGACGGACCCCGAGGTGCCGCTGGACTTGATCCTCCACACGCCGGGGGGCCTGGTCCTGGCGGCGATGCAGATCGCGCGCGCCATCGATGCGCACCGGGGGAAGGTCACGGTCATGGTCCCCCACTACGCGATGTCCGGCGGGACATTGATCGCCCTGGCTGCCGACGAGATCGTCATGTGCTCGCACTCGGTCCTCGGCCCGGTGGACCCCCAGCTCGGGCAGTTCCCCGCTGCCTCTCTGCTGAAGGTCGTCCGGACCAAGCCGATCGCCGAGATCGACGACGAGACGCTCGTCCTGGCCGATCAGGCGGAGAAAGCGACGGCCCAGCTCCGGGCGGCCGTCGAGGCGCTACTCGACTCCAAGATGGACCGGGAGCGCGCCAGCGAGCTGGCCGGGGTGCTGACCGAAGGGACCTGGACGCACGACTATCCGATCACCTTCGAGGCGGCGCAAGGCCTGGGGCTTCCCGTCCGTTCGGACATGCCGGACGAGGTCCTGGAACTGATGGGGCTGTTCCCCCAGCCCGTGCGGCGCCAGGCTAGCGTCGAATATCTGCCCAGGCCGCGCCACCTGGATCGCCCCGCTTCGGGGCCAAGTGTACGCTGACCGGGATTCAGACGAGGCGGAAGTCGAGGGGGACATAGTGAATTACAACCGCAGGTTACACAAACTGGCGAAGGTACATCTTTACCCATTTTACCCGGAGCACTTCCGCAATCCACTCTGTCTCCCTCGGCTCATCCTGTCCCCCTCGGCTCATCCCCTCGGCTCATCCCGCGTACCTGGAAGCCGGCGGCGTCCTAGTCTGGATCGTCGACCCCTACTACCGCACCGTCAAGGCCCACCGCGCCCTTGCGGAACCCGAGCTGTGCAATCTTCGCCAGGAGCTGACTGCGGAGCCGTTCCTGCCCGGATTTCGCGTACCGGTGGCCAGGCTGTTTGACTGACACGCCTGCACGCTCGCCTCGCGTCGGCCCCGCGCTGGCTGGCAACGCTTGAGCTGAAATCGTGCTACAATGGGCCTTCCCGTACCTGAGACCGGCGGCCGAGTTGCCTTGCCGGCAGTGCTTGCAGAGGAGCCCAACATGCCAGAGTTCGCCTATCAGAGTCCGTTTCCCCTGGGGCCAGATTCGACGTCGTATCGCTGCCTGGACGCGAGTGCCGATCTCGTCTCGACCGCCTCGTTCGAAGGAGAGGAGATCCTCAAGGTCAAGCCGGAAGCCTTGACGCTGCTGGCTCGTGAAGCCTTGCGCGACGTTTCGTTCCTCTACCGGGCGTCCCATCTCGCCAAGCTGGCGGCGATCCTGGACGATCCGGACGCCTCGGCCAACGATCGCGGCGTGACCGTGGCCCTGCTGCGCAACGCCGCGGTGGCTGCCGGCTTCAAGCTGCCCATGTGCCAGGACACCGGCACGGCCACGGTCGTCGCCAAGAAGGGGCATCGCGTCTGGACCGGGGGCGTCAAGGACGAGGAATGGCTGTCGCGGGGCATCTACGAAACCTACCAGAAGGAAAACCTCCGCTACTCGCAGACGATTCCACTGTCGATGTACGAGGAGATCAACTCGGGCACGAACCTGCCGGCCCAGATCGACATCGCCGCCGCGCCTGGCGCGACCTACGACTTCCTCTTCGTCGCCAAGGGGGGCGGATCGGCCAACAAGTCGATGCTCTACCAGGAGACCAAGGCGGTCTTGAACCCGGCAAGCATGGAGAAGTTCCTCAAGGAGAAGCTCCGCTCGCTGGGAACCGCCGCGTGTCCTCCCTACCACCTCGCCATCGTGATCGGCGGGACCTCGGCCGAGGCGACGCTCAAGACCGTGAAGCTGGCCAGCGCCGGCTACCTCGACACGCTCCCCACCCAGGGGAACAAGCTCGGCCAGGCGTTCCGCGACCTGGAACTCGAGGAGAAGGTCATGGAGCTGGCCCGGAAGAGCGGCATCGGCGCCCAGTTCGGCGGCAAGTACTTCGCGCTCGACGCCCGGGTGGTTCGCCTGCCGCGTCACGGTGCGAGCTGCCCAATCGGCATCGGCGTCTCCTGCTCGGCCGACCGCAACATCAAGGCTCGGATTGACCGCCAGGGCGTCTGGCTCGAGGAGCTGGAGCGCAATCCCGCGCGGTTCATCCCGGAGAAGTACCGCACGGGCACGGATGCCGGCCATGGCGTGCGGATCGACCTCAACCGGCCGATGAAGGAGATCCTGGCCGAGCTGACGAAGTATCCCGTTTCCACTTCGCTGAAGCTGACCGGGACGATCATCGTCGGTCGCGACATTGCCCACGCCAAGATCAAGGAGCGGCTCGACCGCGGGGAAGGCATGCCCGATTACCTGAAGAACCATCCGATCTACTACGCCGGCCCCGCCAAGACTCCCGAAGGCATGCCCTCCGGCTCGTTCGGCCCGACCACGGCCGGGCGGATGGACGGCTACGTCGACCTCTTCCAGTCGCACGGCGGCTCGATGGTGATGATCGCCAAGGGGAACCGATCCCAGCAGGTCACCGACGCCTGCAAGAAGCATGGCGGCTTCTACCTGGGCTCAATCGGCGGCCCGGCCGCGATCCTCGCCCAGGAGAACATCAAGAGGGTCGAGCTGCTGGAATTCCCCGAACTGGGAATGGAAGCCGTCTACAAGATCGACGTCGTCGACTTCCCGGCATTCATCCTGGTCGACGATAAAGGCAACGACTTTTTCATGCAACTGCCCGTGCTGTCGTGATAGGCAGAGGTCGGCATACGCGCCCTTGAACCAGATCGGATAGGGCAGCGTGGAGAGATTGAAGACCAGAGCCGACAGCAACAACAGCCCGACAATCCCCAAGGAATAGAGGTTGCCAATCCTCCACGCGATCCACGTACTGACCAGCGCCGCAGGACCCCAGATGGGAACGACAACAGCCAGCACCCACTGCGGGTATCTTTCCACGTGCCGGCACATTTCCTCCGTCGTGCCGCCGAAGTCTGCAGGAAGAGGATGAACCACGGCGCTGAAGGCCTCTACCACGATGATCAGGATGAACGCCACGAACAATGCGATGAGGAATAAGCGTGGAATAACTTCCCAGTTTCGCTCTTGATTGGATTTTCCTCATGCCCCGGGGGGGCAACAGTCAACAGCCAGGGGCGCCGCCCATGGTAGGGTGGAATGAAGAGAGGGGTCCCGCCCCGCCCCGGCGGGGCGGAGGATGTGAGCCCCTGCCGGGGCCTCTGGCCGGTGGTCTGGTCTCGATTCCGATCCCAAGGGGCGGCTTGCCGCCCCTGGCTACTGACCTCGGCCCCTCCGGGGCCAGCCGTATACCATCGCGATCGGCCATCACGGAGGTAATTCACGGCCCGCTCCCAAGTGCAGCATCAAGAGTGCGCAAAACTATCTTCATTATTATTCGTCTGCCTTTGAATTGCCTCGCATCCTGCCTCGAAGGGGTTACTGTCGACTCACCTGGTCTTTCCCAGAAACAAAGGCCCCAGCATGCCGGTCAGGGGCGAAGATTTCCTCGGCCGCGCGGCGCAGGACTTTTTCCGTGAGGGAATCGAATGCCTGATTGAGCTTCCGTGGGTCAATTTCCAGTTGCTCCCGGCGGGCCAGCGCCAGAGCCACGCCATAGGGATTCTGGGCGAGGGCGGAATCCGGAATCTCGGCGGTTCCCAGAAAAAACGCCAACGTCCGGCGAACCGAGCTGCATTCTTGTTTGCCAAGCTCCGGGGCAATCGTGCCGGCGACGAACGCCTCCAGGCGCGCGATCGCCGCCGCAGCCGTCTCACCCGGTTGTGCCGCGACGCTCACGCCCAGGATGGCCGGGTCTTCCAGCATCGGAAAGTAGACCGAGGGCCGGTTCGTCCCGCCGCCCGCAGCGGGCGTGGCCGAAGCGGCGTAGGACCGGGCGGCCAGCACCAGGAACGGTGCATAAAGCGCACTGCCGG
>JBMFUH010000480.1:5326-5696 GCA_049966735.1 Isosphaeraceae bacterium | reverse complement strand
CCGTCACCTTGCCCGTGTCGGGGTCAACCTCCACGTCGGCGATGTGCACGCCAAAGGCATTCGTCGATCCCTCGGGCGACACGGAGGCCCTGCCCATCACCGGCTCGAGCCCCTGCTCGGCAATCTTTACCGCCAGTTGCTTGAACGAGAGCGACTGGCCGTCGTGGCGATAGATGCCGTTTTCCACCGTGATCGCGGAAGGTTCGCATTCCCAGAGAATCGCGGCGCGCTTCTTCATCTGCTCCTGGATGTCCAGGCCCAGCTTGTAGGCGGCCAGGCCCGTGGCGAACGTGACGCGGCTGCCGGCGGTCACGAGCGTGTAACCGACCGAATCGGTATCGGCGACCGTCGGCCGGACGTCGGTCGCGCT
>JBMFUH010000480.1:0-5316 GCA_049966735.1 Isosphaeraceae bacterium | reverse complement strand
GCGTCTCGGCAAGCTGCATGGCGATGCTGGCCCGGCTGCCGCCGATGTCGGTCGAGCCCTCGACGAGCGAAACGATGCCGTCGCCGTTGACGCTGCCCGAGCAGCTCGATGCGCCGCCGATGTTGAACCAGAAGCCGGCCGCGAGCCCCCGGCCACGGTTCTTGCCCTCGAGCGGCGACTTCCAGTGATCGCTCTGGCGAGCGGCTTCCAGACACTCGATCAAGCCGACGCGAGGATAGGCCGGTCCATCAACCCGGCGCGTTCCTTCCTTGGCCGCGTTCTTGAGGCGGAACGCGATCGGGTCGATACCCAGCTTCTCGGCCAACTCATCGATGACCTGCTCGCAGGCGAAGGCCGCCTGGGTGGCTCCCGGCGCGCGATAGGCCTGGGTGTGGGGCTTGTTGTTGCACACGTCGAAGCCGTCGACCCGGGCGTTGGGAATGTCGTAACAACTGAACAGGCACATGCAGCCCGGGCCGATCACGCCGCCGGGAAATGCACCACAGTCGTAGGCCAGCCAGCCCTCGCCCGCGACCAGCGTCCCGTCCTTCTTCGCGCCGAGCTTGACCCGGATGAACGAGCCGGGCGTCGGGCCTGTCGCCTCGAAGACCTCGTTGCGCTGCATCACCAGCTTCACCGGCCGGCCGCATTTCCGGCTCAGGAGGGCCGCGACCGGCTCCAGGTAGATGCCGATCTTGCCGCCGAAGCCGCCGCCGATCTCGCACGGGACGATCAGGCACTGGGAAACGGGAATCTGGAGTACCTCGGCCACCTGGCGCCGGCAGGTGAACGCCCCCTGGGTCGACGCCCAGATCTTCAGCCGGTTGTCCTCATTCCAGAGGGCCACCGTCGCGTGCGGCTCGATGTAGCCTTGATGGACGCTGGCGGTGCGGAACTCGCGCTCGACCACGACATCGGCCTGCTCGAAGCCCTGGGCGATGTCTCCCTTCTCGAACTCAAGGTGCAGGGAAACGTTGGTGGGCCTGTCTCCCTTCTTGCCCATCGTGTCGGTGCGGAGATCGTCGTGCAAAAGCGGCGCGTCATCCTTCATCGCGCCCAAGACCCAGGTGACGCTGGGCAAGACCTCGTATTCCACCTTGATCCGCGCCGCGGCCTCTTCAGCCAGGTGCACGTTCGCCGCGGCCACGGCCGCCACGGGGTGACCCTTGTAAAGGACCTTGCCCAGCGCCAGGCAATTGGCGGCCAGGTGGCCCAGGTTAACCTCGCCCGCCTCCCCCAGCGAGACGTGCCGGTCGGCCAGATCGGGGAAGTCGCTGCCGGTCACCACGGCGAACACTCCGGGAATCTTCAACGCCGCGCTGGCGTCGATCGACCTGATCCGGGCGTGGGCGTGGGGACTGCGCACGTACTTGCCGTGCGCCATGTTCGGCAACTGAATGTCGGCGGCGTAGATGGCCCGGCCGGTCACCTTGTCGGCGCCGTCGTGCCGCACGGGGCGCTGGCCCAGAACCGCGTAATCCTTCTTGCCCAGATAGAGTTCGTCGGTCTGAGACATGTTCACTTCCCCTGTTGTTGCAGTTCCCGCGCGGCGGCCTGAACCGCTCTCACAATCTTGTCATACCCCGTGCATCGGCAAAGGTTGTTGGCCAGGCTGAAGCGAATCTCGTGCTCGGACGGATTCGGGTTCCGGTCCAGGAGGGCCTTGGCCGCGACCAGGAACCCGGGAGTGCAAACCCCGCATTGCAGGGCAGCCCCTTCCAGAAAGCACTGCTGGATCGGATGCAAGTGGCCGTGGTTGGCCAGCCCCTCCACGGTCTCGATGGTCGCTCCGTGGGCTTCCACTGCTAGCACGAGGCAACTGTTGACCGGCACTCCATTGAGGATCACCGTGCAGGCGCCGCAGTTGCCGTTGTTGCAGCCTTCCTTGGCTCCGGTAAGTCGAAGGGTGTCGCGGAGCACCTCCAGCAAGCTCTGCCTCGGCTCGCAGAGGAATTCCACCGGCTGCTCGTTCACCGTCGCGGTGACGTGGATCTTCTTGGACACGGCACAGTCCCTCGCACAGTTCAGGTCGTGAATGTTCTTTCTCAGTTGCCCCGCGCCCGCTCGACCGCCCTGGCCAGCGTACGGCCCACCAAGACGCCCACAAGCTGGACGCGAAACTCGACGGTCCCGCGCATGTCGAAGATGGGCCTGGCAATCGTCCTCGCCACCTCGCCCGCCTGGGTAAAAGTCTTCTCATTCGCCGGTTTTCCGGCGAGCCACGTGCTGGCCTCCTCCGCGAAGAGCGGCGTGGGCGCCACGGCGCCCAGGGCCACGCGGGCCAGTTCGATTGTCTTGAAATCCGCGCTCAGGCGGACCCACGACGCCGCGCCGACGACCGCGATATCCATCTCGTTGCGGGGGATGAACCGCTCGTAGGCTGAACCGCTCTTGGGAGCGGGAGGCGGCAAGACGATTGCCGTCAGGATCTCGCCGCGCTGGAGCACGTTCTTCCCCGGCGCGGTGCAGAAGGCCTCGGCCGCGACCTCGCGCGAACCACTGGGCCCGGTAATCCGGCATATCGCTCCCAGTGCGATCAGCGGAGGAATGGTATCGGCGGCGGGAGACGAGTTGCAGAGGTTGCCCCCCACGCTGGCCCGGCTCTGGATCTGCCAGCCGCCGACGATCCGCGCCGCGTCCGTCAGGCCGGGATAGGCGGCGGAGACTTCGTGATTCTCATAGATCCGGTAGCACGGCACCGACGCTCCCAGCGTGAGACCGGTCGCCGGGCTGTAGCTCATCGCCGTGAGCTCCGGGATCTTCTTCAGGTCCACGACCAGGTCGGCTTCTCGAAGATGCTCGCGCAACTGGACCAGGAGATCGGTCCCTCCGGCCAGCACTCGCGCCGTCCGTCCGGGCTCTGCAAGAAGGGCCGTTGCCTCGGCCAGCGAGGTCGGCGCCGCATAATCAAAGTCGTTCATCCGGGATTCCCTCTCATTGCAGGAAACGGCAACACCCCGGCGCTTCCCACCGAGACCAGCCGACGAGTATTGTCGTGGAGACCGAGGCCGCGAGGCAAGGTGCATCCTGCGAATCGTCCTTCCCGGCATACTTGTCTCCAGTTCGGGAATGACAACGAGACGAGACAGTTCTATCCTGTCAGGTCCTGTGTCGATCGGGCGAGGAGGGCGACATCGAATCGGCCACTGGGAAACCACAACGATGTCCCTCAGGTGAAGTCGGACCGCAAGGAGCGGGATCATGGCATCGCGGTTTTCGGGTCAGGTCGCAGTCGTGACGGGAGCGTCGAGCGGGATCGGCTGGGAGCTGGCGCGGCAGCTTGCCGATGCCGGGGTGCATGTTGGTCTGATCGCCCGGCGCAGGACCGAGCTGGAATCGCTGGCGGCGACGATCCAGGCCGCCGGAGGAACCGCCGCGGTCGCGCCGGCCGACGTCGCCGATCGCGAGCAAGTGGAGCATGCTATCGGCCAGGTTCGCGAGGCGCTCGGGCCGATCGACCTCCTGATCGCCAGCGCGGGGCTGGGTGTGCCGACCTTGCTCGATCCGGTGAACGTCGACGAGGTCGAGGCGATGATCAAGGTGAACGTTCTGGGAGTGATCTACGCCTTCTCGGCCGTGCTTCCCGAGATGCTTCGCCGCCGCTCGGGCCAGCTTGCGGCCGTGTCGAGCCTGGCGGGATACACCACGATGGCCGGCGAGTCGGGCTACTGCGCGAGCAAGGCGGCAGTGAACGCATACCTCGACGGGTTGAGGCGTCACCTGCGCGGGCGGGGCGTCGCGGTCACGACGTTCTGCCCGGGCTTCGTGGCGACGCCCATGACCGCCGACAGCCCCTTCTGGATGCCACACTTGCTCACTGCGGAGGAAGCCGCGCGGCGGATGCTCCGGGCCCTGGAGCGAGGACGGAAGGTTTACAACTTCCCCTGGACGACGTACCTGATGACGCGGATCGTCGGCCTCTTCCCCGACTGGCTCAACGCCCGCATCATGGCCGGATACAACGAAGATGCGGCCCTGTCGGCAGTACGGGTTGGGCCGCGGTAGGGCAAGAATTGCTCCCGGTCGCGATGGAAGATCATTCCGCGTGCATGCATGCCTTCCTGGCTGAGCCTGTTTACGGGCGCAGGCCGGTTCGACGGATCGTTCCTCGTGCCAGGTGGTCAGGAACATAGAAGCGCTCGATCATCCCCCCGCGATGTGACTGTACTACCCAGTTGCTATCATACTTTAGCGGAGGTAGCGCCTCAGGTACCGGGCGCTCTACAGACGCCAAGAGGAGACTCTTATGTCTGACCACGATCATATCGAGAACCGATGTGACCACGACCGGCCAGATCGTCCCAGCCTCGAGGATTTCCACGAGCAAGGGCAGGTGGCCTGCACCGCCATAGAGCAGGGGCTACCTTTCTCAAAATAGTCACTGCCGCCGCGTCGGAATTGGGAAGCGGCTCCTACTCCGTGTCGTAGATGCTCAAAGGGGCGCTAGACAGCCATGATCCATCCGTCGTGGAACAAGATTCCAATCTTGTTCACTTGCATCATTCGATCAAGATGAAGGACAAGATTAGAATCTTGTCCCACGAACGGTCGTTCGCTCATCTCGATCCCAGGCGGATGGTCTCCATCGGTGCCAACCGGCTGGCGCGCCAGGCCGGGTAGATGCCCCCCAGGGAGCCCAGGGCCAGCGCGAGTGCCAGGCCCAGGAAGAGCGTTCCGGGAGTGATGACCAGCTTCAACCCGCCGTCGAGCCACGGGTTGATCAGGCTCACGCTCGCGAGCGTCAGCAAGCACCCCAGCACGCCGGCCAGCAGGCCCAGGAAGACGCTCTCGGCCAGGATCAAGCGCAGGACGTCGCCCCGCGACCAGCCATTCGCGCGGAGGATGCCGAACTCGGCAAGGCGCTCCGAGGTGCTCATGAGCATCGTGTTCAGGACGCCGATGGAGCCGACCAGAAGGGCCAGGCTGAGGAAGAGCAGGAGAAGCTGATCAACCGCTCCCAGCATCCGGCCGACGCCAAGTTGAAACTCCGACATCGTCCGGGCATCCACGCCGGGGATGGTACGTTCGATTGTCGCGGCAACCTGGTCGGCCTCGTCCAGGCGAACCGGCTCGACCAGGAAGCACGAGACGATCTCGTCCTTGAGCTTCAAGAGCCGGCGGACCGTGGCCAGGTCCATGATGATGGTGTGATCGAGGAACGTCGAACCGGTGTCGTAGACGCCGACGATTTTGAAATCCTGGCCGCCGATCTTGAGCAGGTCGCCGACCTGGCGCGGACGTCCGCCGACGTCGGGAAACTCCCTGGCGATCGTCGCGCTCGCGACGATGTTCGCTTGGCCGCGATCCGACTCGTCG
>JBMFUH010000479.1:0-5697 GCA_049966735.1 Isosphaeraceae bacterium | reverse complement strand
GCGGACCCTACGATATTCAATGAGTGCGCAAGCCGACTGCAAACCGCTCTAGAGCCCATACACCAGTTCCTTCAAGCGTTTCAGGGCCATGGGCTCGACGCAATAGCAGACCCGAGGGCCGTCGATGCTGCCGCGGATCAGGCCCGAATCCTTAAGCATCTTCAGGTGTTGGGATACCGTCGACTGCGCCAGCGGCAGGTGCTCGACGATGTCGCCGCACATGCATGAATCGCGCGAGAGCAGGAAGCGGACGATCCGCACCCGCGCGGGGTGGCCGAAGGCTTTCGCCAGAACCGCCAGTTCCCGGTCAGTCGCCAGGGATTCCTCGGTTCGGACAGCCGTCCCCTGTGGTTCTTGGGTTCTGGAGCAGCATGGATCGTTCAAGACCACCTCCTCTGTGTTAATCGTATAACTACGATAGGCGATTTAGTGGCTCGAGTCAAGTTGCTTTTTCGTTTTTTTCGGGTCAAGGTTCGAGGTGCCCGACGGGAAACGGCGATAGACACGATGCCGGGTGGTATGACGGAACGACTCGCCGCAGGTGTTCGCCAAGTGCGACATCAGCGTGCGCGCCGTCGGCCTACGTCCGTTCGGAGTCCTGGCCGACATCGGCGCGGGGACGGGACTGTTCACCCGCCTGTTCGCCAACCAGGCGGGGCCGAAGGGCACGGTTTACGCCGTGGGCTTGTCAAGCGCCAGGCATCAGGGGCCTGTCAAGTGCCAGGCATCAGGGTTGGGCCGATCTCACCGGGTCATGGTCGGTGAAGAGAGGGACACGCCGGACCTGATAGCCGGGGCAGCCATACGCTGGTTTCCCCGCGCTGCCGATCCCGCCTTTCACGTAACTACTTGTTGTATGAATGTTGCCAGGACAATAAGGACCATCCCTGCCAGTACGACCCACAGAACATCGACGCGGAAACGGAGCGCGGCGAACGCCAGGGACGCGACAAGAATGGACGGCGGCTTCCAGGGCGTCAGGACGACGAGCTGGACGGTGAGCGAGGCTAGCAATCCCACGAAGGAAAGCACGAGCGCCCGGGTCGCGCCTTGAAACGTGGATGATGAGCGGAGTCGGCCCCATACAGGCTCCAGCAACAGGATCACCAGGAACGAGGGCAGGAACATGCATGCAGTGGCCACGATGGCGCCAGCAAACCCCGCCGCTTGATAACCGACGAACGTCGAGGTGATGACGATCGGCCCCGGTGTCAGTTGCCCCAACATGATGCCATCCATGAAGATCCGTGCCGACAGCCAGTGCCGCACTTCCACGACCTCCCGGAACAGGAGCGGCAGGGATGCGAAGCCGCCGCCGAAGGCGGAGACGTCGACCTTCATCATCACCAGTGCTAGCGGCACGAGCTTTGAATCCAGAACGGCCAGCGCGCACACGAACGTCAGCCCCAGGGCGAAAATCAAGACCGCCGCGCCCCATGCAGTCCGGAAAGTCCCGCGGTGGTGTGAGTCGTGCGGGGGAGCTGGTGCCGACTTTCGAAGGAGCAGCGATCCGCTCAACCCCGCGGCGAGGACGATCAGGAACGGGCTTGCGCCCAGATAGAAGAAGAACGCCGTGAGCAGACAGATCGAGGCATCGCCCAACTTCTTCACCGAGGATCGCCCAAACACCCAGGCGGCGTTGGCGACGAGCGCGACCACCAGTGCGCCAAGCCCCTCGAAAACCGAGACCACCGGCTGGAACTGCACGGCGTGCCGGTAGGCAACCGAGAGTGAGAGCATGAACAAGAACGCGGGCAGCCCGAAGCCGATGTACGCCAGCAAGGCGCCCCACGGCCCCTTGACCCGGAGCCCGACGTAGGCGGCGCACTGCATCGCGGTCGCGCCCGGGGCGGCCTGGCAGAGCGCGACACCCTGCTGAAAATCGGCCTCGGACAGCCAACCCTTGCGCGTCACCGCCATACTCTTGATGTAGGCGACCATCGCGGGACCGCCGAATGACGTGGCCCCCAGCCGCAGAAACGCCCGGAGCAACTCCCACGAACCGGGCGCGCTCTCCCGAACCGGAGCGCATTCGACCTGACCGACCACACCGTGCTCGCCGGGCTGCGAATCCGCTGTCTCGGTCAACAATCCTTGCATTCGTGAATCCTTGCTCCAGAATCCTGGAGAGATCTGGTGCGACAGCAGAAGCCGCGCTTGCCCTCCCGCATTCCCGGGCCCCGAAGCGGTTCTCGATGCTGGTCCAGCGCCCTTGGTCGGCGATCGGCGATCAAGACGGGCAAAAGAAACGAGTTACAAGTCCGAGACAAGCCGCTTGAACCGCTCCAGAACCTTGGGCTCGACGCAATAGCAGACCCGAGGGCCGTCGATGGTACCGCGGATCAGGCCCGATTCCTTGAGCATCTTCAAATGCTGGGAAACCGTCGACTGCGCCAGCGGCAGGTGCTCGACGATGTCGCCGCACATGCACGTGTCTCGCGAGAGCAAAAAGCGAACGATCTGTACCCGCGCGGGGTGACCCAGCGCTTTGGCCAGAACCGCCAGCTCCCGGTCGCTCGCGCGCGATTCACCGGTCCGGCCGTCCGGCCCCTGTCGCTTTCGGCCAGTTGAGCACTGCTCCCCTTCCACATCAACCTCCCTTATCGTATAAATACGATAGACGCCTTGGCGGTTCCTGTCAAGTTCAAGTTGGTTTCGGAGCACGATCATGCGACGCCCCTCCATTGTGATGACCGCGGCTTTACTCGCGCTGGGGGTGCTCAAGCAGAGTTCCAGCGCTCAGCACGCATCGGGAAGTGGGAAGCCGGCCCATTACCCAGCCGAGATGAACAAGAAGTTCGCCGACCCGGGCGCGAACATTGAGGAGTTTGTTCGCCGTTTCGAGAACGACTCGCGAGACGTGTTCGCGAAGCGCGACCTCATCGTTCGCGCCGTCGGCGTGCGCCCGTCCGGAGCCGTGGCCGACATCGGCGCGGGGACGGGGCTGTTCACCCATTTGTTCGCCAGCCAGGTGGGGCCGAAGGGCACGGTCTATGCCGTGGATATCGGTTCGGTCTTTCTCCGGCACATCGCCCAGCGGGCAAAGCGCGATGGGCAGGATCGGGTGGTCAAACCGGTCAAGAACACCTCAGACTCCGTCGCGCTTCCTCCCGGCTCGATCGACGTTGCCTTCCTTTGCGACTCCTATCATCACTTCGACCACCCTGGCAAAATGCTCGCTTCCATCCACCGAGCCCTGCGGCCTGGGGGGCGGCTGATCTTGATTGATTTCGATCTCAGGCCAGGGAGCAGTGAGTATGTCAAGCACAGGGCGCGCGCCCCGCGCGAGATCTATTGCCGTGAGATCGAATGCGCTGGATTCGAGCCGATTGCGACAGCGAAGCCTCCCAAGCTGAAGGAGCAATTCTATGCCGAGTTCCGCCGGGTCGAATCCAACCGGCGAGCTGGAGGATAGCCTGCGGAGTTGCACACTCCGCTTGATCAAATCAAGTACCCATTATGCCCACCGAAGATCAGCCCGCCCAATGCCGGCATGCCGATTGGCCGGCCGGGTGGGGTCAGGACGGGTTACGGAGCTTGGCCAGCCGGGCGACGAACGCGGCGTGTTCCGGCGTGGCGCAGCCCAGTTCAACGATCGCCCGGAGCCGCCGCGTATCGCCCTTCAAGAGCGCGGCCGGGTCGAGCCAAAGGCCCGGAAACGCGGTCGAACGGTAGAACCCGTCGTCGCCGACCGGTCGCTCTACCAGCTCGCCCCGGGCCTGGCCGAACCAGCGGATCTCGTCCGGATCGATCGCCCGGACCACGTATTCCATCACACCGGCCCGCTCGTAATCGGACTTCTTCGGCCCCAAGTCCACGTACCGTGTTGCCTTGGAAACCTCGACAACCAGCTCCGGGCCGCCGTGGACGTAGCCTCTTTCGTCATGGGTCCGGCCGCCGCATTCGGGCAAGACGCGGAGCAACGCATCGGGCTGCGGCTCGCTCCTCCAGCCGAGGATGGTCGTGGGGCCGACCATGGCCTGTACGCCGGGTGTGTTCTCGGCGTAATAGCTGATCCACACGATCACGGGGACCTGGGTCATACTATGGTCAAGGCTGGCGGGGCTGGGCATGTAAACCACTCCATCGATGAGTTCGGCCCGGGTTCCGGGCGGCATTGCCTCGTAGAGCGCGTGAAAGGTGGGCTGATCCAGCCGTTGGCCCTCGACCAGCGTCGTCGGCGCGGCTTTCATGGTGGTGCGATCGGGCATGAGCCGACCCTCTTCTTTGGGGAACGCGATCCCAACCGAGTCGCGCGGGCTCGTGGTCAGGCTCGGCGAACTGGCGATGAAAGATTAAATCATTCTACCACAAGCGAATCAGCGCCGCGCGGATGGTTTTCGGAGGTCGGCCTGTGGCAGTGGGTCAGTGCGCGCTCCTGACGCGACCAGTCCGTCCCCGGATCAGCGTTCTCGAGTTCCGTCGGGCCGAGACCAACCGGCGCAGAGGGGAATAGGCATTCGATGTTTTCATCCGCGCTTGATCAAACCGACCCGGGACCGCTATAAAGTCCCCAGACGAGACGATCGACACCTGCCGGGCGATCGTCCTCGAGATTCTCAGGTCAACGGAGTGACCCCATGCCACGCCATAAGGTTCGCCGCCCCTGGCTGGATTATCTGGTTTACCTGGCGGTCCGCCTGGTTGTCGCGTTCGCCCAGATGCTTTCGATCGAGCAATCTTACGCCCTGGCGCGGGCGCTCGCCTGGCTGATTTACAAGGTGGATAAGCGGCATCGCCAGGTCGGTCTCGACAACCTGAAGATGGCTTATGGCGATCGCTACACCGACGCTGACCGCGATCGCATCATTCGCGGGGTGTATCTTCATTTTTGCATGATGATCATGGAGATGCTGCACCTCCCGCGGAAGATCCATCTGACGAACTGGAGGGAGTTTGTCAGCCTGGTCGGTCACGAGCCGACTCTGGACCGGCTCATGACCGGAGGGCCGATCATTCTGCTCACCGGCCACTACGGCAACTGGGAACTAGCGGGATACCTCTTTGGCCTCTACGGTTTTCCGACCTACTCGGTGGCCAGGACGCTGGACAACCCTTATCTCGACCGGTTCCTCCGCTCGTTCCGCGAGCGAACGGGGCAGAAGTTGATCCCCAAGTCGGGAGGCTACGATCAGATCCTCGAAGTGCTTCAGTCTGGCAAGCCGCTGTCGATGGTGGCCGACCAGGACGCAGGCCAGCGCGGGATGTTCGTCGAGTTCTTCGGCCGGCCGGCCTCAACTCACAAAGCGATCGCGCTACTGGCCATCGAGCACCAGGCCCCGGTGGTCGTAGGCGTGGCCCGACGCATCGGCCCCGGCTTTCGTTACGAGATCCGCTCCGCGGACGTCATCGAACCGCATGAATTCTCCGGCACCACCGACGACGCCCGGCTGCTCACCCAGCGCTACACGACGGCGCTGGAACAGCTCATTCGCCAGGACCCCACGCAATATCTCTGGCTGCATCGCCGGTGGAAGCATCAGCCGCTGCGGCAGAGAGTGGCGAGTAGCGAGCGAATAGCAGCGGAAGAGAGTGTTTAGCAGTTACCCCCCTCCTGAAAGTGCGAAACAAGAACTTAGAGCGGCTTACCATTGAGTTGCATACAGGCGCTGTACGATTTCCTTCTCCCGTGGGGAGAAGGCATGATCACAACGGTATCCCTTGAAAGCTGTAAGTAACGCATGAGCAAACCGCTCT
>JBMFUH010000478.1:0-5707 GCA_049966735.1 Isosphaeraceae bacterium | reverse complement strand
AGCGGGCGACTTCCGCGGCCGTCGCGAACCGGGTTGCGTAGTAGCGCCCCAGGTCGGCTGGCAGGCGCGTGCCGGGGAGCGACAGGTTGGGGAATCGCCAGGTGATCGCGAACGTGGTGCTCGCCTCCTGTCCCGGTTCGAGCTTCATCGTGCGAACGAGTGCCCCGGTGAGCTTGGTCCCGAACGGCTTGCGCGCGGGCAGCTCGCCGCCGAAGACCGCCTCGGCCGTGCTGCCGCCGGCAATCGAGGCGACGCCCCGGTCGGTTTCTCGCGGGTTGAGAAGCGCCAGGCAGAGTGTGCCGAAGTCGTGCCGGCGGGCCAGCGGAACCTGGGGCGTTCGAGGCGTGTCGGCCAGCTCGATTTGGTCGATGTTGATATGTCCCCAGCCGCCGGAGTGCTGGTCGACGATCTCGATCCGGGCCGACTTGCCGGCCAGGTCGCGAACGTCCCAGCACGCCCACTCCAGCGCATCGGTGTTCTTGCCCGTCGCCGTGTGCACGATTTGATCGTCAACCTTGAGGTTGATGCACGTCTCGCCGGGATGACGGCCGCCGCCGATCAGGAAGTTGAGATAATCCCGGTCGATCGTGAAGGACGGCGAGAGCAACTTTCCTCTCGGTTCGTCGCTGCCGGTCCAGGTATTGACCAGGCCCTTGCCCTGAAATCCTTTCAGATGCTGTTCGGGGCCGAACGCTCCCGTGCTCGGCCGGTTGCCGAAGGCCTGGCCTTCCGTGGTCCATTTGCCATAGCTTCCGCCGTTGAAGTCGGCCAGCACGATCGTTTCGCGGGGCTTGCGCGCGGCGGACTCTGGGGCCGGTTCGGCCGAGCATTCGAGGACGAGCAAATCGGGCTCGCGGCGGACCGTGTCGACCCGGTGACCGTCCGCCGGGCGGCCGGTGTCGAGGCAGATCGCGTTCTCGAGCCATCCACCCAGCTCGACCTCGACGGGGCTGGTCGAGACATTCTTGACGCGATAACTGAGCAGCGTCGCCGGCAGGCTCGAATCGGCTGTGTTCAAAGGGATAAACGGCGAGAACCCCTCCAGGCTGACCTGGATCGGACACGCACGATCGCGGTATTCCACGAAGCCGATGGGGTACTCGCCGCGGAAGCGGATATCGGCGAACCCCGCGCGGTCGAGCGTGCGAATCTCGGCCTTCTCTCCGCTCCTGATCCGTACGGCGAACCCCTGGTCCAGCGGCGACCGCGCGGGCATCGGCTGGGCATAGTGCGCTTCATTCGTATGCTCGACGCTGTTGAAGGTGTCCCAGTGCCAGAGCTTGCCGTCACCGCCCAGGTAAAGCTGCCCCGCGCAGATGCCGCCGACTGGCATGCCGATCCGCGCCAGGCTCTCACCGTGGTGAATGGTCGGCTCTCCCCTGGCGAAGAGCGATTTCACCCACTCGGGGGCGAGCTTCTTGTCCGGCGGGACAAGCCGGGCGAAGTCGGATTCGTCGAACGGCCCGGCCATGGCTTTTGCCGGGTCGGTCGCCGCCACCGATGCCAACGCGCCCAGGCCCACGAGCTGAAGAAACTCCCGCCGGCTGGCGCCGCAACAACCCCCGTGGGACGAGTTTCTAATATTGTCGTTCATAAGATCATCCATTCAGGATCCGCAATTCAAGATAAGGAAAGGACAAGATTGGAATCTTGTCCCACGGAGGAAGACTCGGAACGGCTCAGGCAAACCGGTACTGGCCGGGCATGGCGACAGGGGGAATGGCGATCGGGCCGAACGTGTACTCGGCCGGCCCGAGCTTATGCTTCGACTTGAACGCCTCATCCCAGGTGATGGCGTGTCCGCTGTAGACCGCCTCGCGGCCGATGATGCCGGTGAGGGTCGACTCGGCGACGGTCCGGGCCTCGTTGATCGGCTTGCCGGCGAGGATGCTGGCGATCAGGTCCTGGTGCTCCTGGTGATACGGGCTCTGTGACTGCCCGCGGAACCGCCAGCGGCCCGTCCTCCCCTTGGGCTCGATCCGATCCGCGCAGTTGCTGGTTCCCTTGGTGCCGATGACGGCCTCGCCGACGATGTTGTCGCAACCGTTGATCTGCCGGCACTGGGAGAAGACGGTGATGCCGCCCGGATACTCGAACTCGACGGCGAAGTGGTCATAGATGTGTCCTTCCCGCTGGCTGGTGCGCACCTGGCGTCCGCCCAGACCCGAGACGGCCCGGATCGGGTGCGTGCCCAGCACCCAGTTCATCACGTCCAGGTTGTGCACGTGCTGCTCGACGATGTGATCGCCCCCCAGCCAGGTAAAGTAGTTCCAGTTGCGGATCTGCCACTCCATGTCGCTCCAGGACGATTCCTTGTCGACCACCCAGATCTGCCCGCCATTCCAGTAGGCCTTGGCGTAGTTGATGTCGCCGATCGCCCCCTCCTTGATCCGCTTGATCGTCTCGATGTAGCTCTGCTGATGCCTGCGCTGGGTGCCCGCGGCGATGCCCAGGTTCTTCTTCTTGGCCAGTTCGCCGGCTTCGATGACCAGATGCACGCCGGGGACGTCCACGGCCGCAGGCTTCTCGATGAACGCGTTCTTGCCCGCCTCGATGGCCGCCTTCAAGTGCATCGGTCGGAAGTGAGGCGGCGTGGCCAGGATCACGTAGTTGATCTCGGGGATTTCCAGAAGCTGGCGGTAGGCTTCAAACCCGGTAAAGCAGCGGCTCTGAGGAATGTCGATGCCCAGCTTGGCCAGCTCTCCCCTGGCGCGCTCGAGCCGGTCCTGGAACAGGTCGGCCAGGGCGACGACCTTGATGTTCGAGTGGGAAATCTTGGCCCCTTCGGCCACGTCCTCGGTGTGGTAACCCTCGGCGGGATAGATGACGCGCGTGGCAGCTCCCAGGGCGTCCAGCGTGGCCCCGGTTCCGCGCCCGCCGCAGCCGATGAGGCCGATCTTGATCTCCGTGATCTTGGCCGCCGCGCCCGATCCGGCGTGCACCAGCGGCACCTGCGCCGCGGCCGCCGCGCCGACCAGGCCAAGGGATGTTTGCTTGAGGAAACCGCGACGGGAAGAATCAGCAAAAGCAGTCTCTCTGGGGGTGTTCATGATGGTGCAGGCTCCAGGAAATGCCGGAAGGAAGGACGGCCGCGTCCATCGGGGCGCAGCGCCGCCGCCGAAACGGGCCTTGTACTCAGGATAAATTGCCCCGGCCCGCGGTTGTAGGGTCCGGTGGGCCATTCTTTCGCGTCTACTCGTTCGGCTGGCCCCGGGCTGCACCGGCCGCGATACGACGAGCGGGCGCCGAGCGGGCGTCAAAAAGAACAATGACCCGCTGCTCTGTTGGGATTGTGGCTTGTAAAAGATCAGGTTGGGGCGGCTTGTCGCCTTCTGAGGTTTGGACAAGGCGGCGGCCAAATGATCATGCCAACAAAGTAGCGGGTCGCTGGAAAAAAACAAAAAAACCGCGGGCAACGAAACGGGCCTTGACACAAAAAAAAGACGCTACATTTGCGTCGGTTTGCTCACAACCAGATTCAGACGGACACGCGTCGACACGCCTCGCGAATCAAAACGGGGGAGTCAACAAAGAGGAACCTGCTTCTGACGCTTGGACTGGCATTGATTCTCGGATTCTCGGCCTTGGAGGCCGCCGCCACTTGGGCCCAAGAGACAACCCTCAGCGCCAACCAGATGGTTCTGATCTTCGGAGGGGACAACCCCAACCATGAATGCTGTCAGACCGACCCAAATTGTACAGGGAACGGGATCGGAGTCTGTTCTGCGTACAATGGTGACGAAACGGGCTGCAGAGCTGGAGCCAAGGCATACAACAACACACAATATGCCAGGAAGTGCGGTATCCCCGAGAGCTGCCCGACCTGCGACTGCACTAACTACGTGAAAGACAAGAACGGCAAGACATACAACTGCATAGATTGGTACTTCTGCAATTACGCCGCAGGCCAGTGCACCCAGGGGAAGTACTCAAATAGCACGGCAGGGACCTTCTCGTGCGCGGACAACTGCGTCCCGTGAAATGCGGGCTGCGGCGTCACGTCAGGCGGTCTCCCGAGAACTCCCTGGCGCTGGCTTTTTTTGGTCCACGCCTCGATCCACAGGGGACGACCCGCAGGACGCCCCACGATGCGCACCGGGGCAGAAAGGGGCCGCGCTGAGCAAGCCCCGTATCCTGTCGCTTGCCTACGGGGGCCCTCCCGCCGTCCGGGATTTGAGGGAGCCGGTAACCGCTGTAGAGGTGTCCGCGTCACGTGGAGGGAATGCCCAATGATCTGGTTGAGTCCGGTCGTCGCCCTCGTCCCCGCAGTTCTCTGCTATCCAGGGGACTCCAGGAAGGACCTCGTGGACTTGATAACTCAGGCCCAGAAAGCCAATCAGAGCCGCCATCCGTCGGGCGAGCTTCACGCGGCGCTGAAGACGGATCAGGAGGGTCGCCCGTCGATCCACGACCATGCCGACATTCACGCAATCTGGTCGGGCGATAGGATCTGGACGGAGCTCAAAGGATGGACGCACCACCTCCACGAGGTCGACCCCCAGCAGGTCCCGGCGGACGAATTGCTGCAATTCATCGTGGACCAGACAAGGTGCATCGTCTACCATCCGGGTGGAAAGAGGGTGATCATCTCTCCACGTGTCAAGAACCCACCTCCCGGTGAGGCCCTGATGAGGCCCCAGGACTGCTGGTATGTCGCCCTCGGGTTGAAGGAGAATGCCAACTTGAACTGGTACCACCTGCTGGAACCGCGCCTTGTTCGGGGAATCGATGCATCGAAAATTCACTTCGACGCCGTGCGGAAGTCCGACGACATCATTGAAGTCACCAGGCGCGATGACAAGGAGGGGGGGAGCGTCTGGATGGCCTTCTCGCTAGCGCGGGAGGGCAACGCCGTCGCATTCGAGCTCAAGGAGCCGGTATCGAATTTCTCGTGCGGGGGCAAATGCGAGTGGGCCCAGGACGGGTCTGGCCGGCTGTACCTAGCGAGAAGCATCTACGAGGAGCACGGCGAAATCAAGGGCGAGAGATACACGAGACGCCTCACCTACGAGACAAAGTCCTTCCTCCCCGGGGCGCGTATCGACCTGCGGAGGTTTGAAGTCGCATCCTTCAAGCCCCCGCCGGGAACCATGATCAGTGACGAGGTCGCGGGCCGGAACACGCGGATCGGGGATCTCCCCGTCGTGGGCGTGAAGGGACAGCTCGACCCTCTTATCGAATTGATTCGCTCCCGTGGATTTGCTTCTCCCGCGCGATGAGGTTGGCGTGACGGCTATTTTGCTAATCCTTGGACTGGTAGGGGCCACTCCGGCCCCGGCTTCCGGACCTGACTCGAAGGCTGAGCTAAGGTGCGGTGCGTACTGCACATACGTGGGCTTGCGAGGGCTCGGCCTGAATGTCGCGAGTTTCGATGAGTTTCAGTCGAGGCTGGGCGAACCGGCAGGCGCTGGTTACTCCATGCAGCAGCTTGCGGAGGCTGCCTCGTCCTTTGGGGCGTACACCGCGGGGGTTGTCACCTCCCTTGAGAACTTGGTTCGAGTTTCGCACTTTCAAAGGGAGGGCTACTGAACAAAAGTTGCGTCGGCTTCCCCGCGATTTCTTGGCATCATGCCTGGGTCGTGATGGGCTAATGACACACCAAGGCAAGGAAGCTGACGCATGGAACTTACCGATTCCTTCCTCACCCTGCTCCAGAGCTTTGACAACATCTTCACAGCCCCGACTTACCAAACCCTCCTGGTCATCG
>JBMFUH010000477.1:1430-5716 GCA_049966735.1 Isosphaeraceae bacterium | reverse complement strand
GGCGGGGGGGGGCGGGGGCGCGGCGGCCTCTTTCTCGCCGGACTCGGCCTTGGTGGAGACGGGCTGGCTCCCCTTCGAGCCGTCTCGGTAGATGGCCAGGGCCTTGAGGCCGAGCTTCCAGCCTTCAAGGTAGGCGTCGCGGATGTCCTCGACCGTGGCGTCGTTGGGCACGTTGCAGGTCTTGGAGATGGCACCGGAGAGAAACGGCTGCACGGCGGCCATCATCTTCAGGTGGCCGCGGAAATGGATGCTGCGACCGCCCTGCGGAGGAGCGAAGGCGCAGTCAAAGACCGGCAGGTCCTCGTCGCGCAAGCCAGGCGCTCCCTCGATGGTGTCGTGCTTGTCGATGTGGTCGAGGATGCCGCGGATGGTCGGCTCGTCGTAGCCCAGCCGGGAGAGCGCCATGGGGACGGTCCGGTTGACAATCTTGAGCATGCCGCCGCCGGCGAGCTGCTTGTACTTGACCAGGGCGATGTCGGGCTCGATGCCCGTGGTGTCGCAGTCCATCATGAAGGCAATGGTGCCGGTGGGGGCCAGCACGGTCACCTGGCTGTTGCGATAGCCATGGCGACGGCCGGCGTCGAGGCATTCGGCCCAGACCGCGCCCGCCGCGCTCCGAAGCTCTTGCGGCGCCGAGGCGTCGATCGCCAGCGCGGCGTTGCGGTGCATCTCCATGACCTTGAGCATCGGCTCGCGGTTGATGGCGAAGCCCTCGAACGACCCGAGCCGCGCCGCGTGCTCGGCGCTGGTCAGGTAGGCCTGGCCGTGCATGATGGCCGTGATCGCCGCGGCCAGCGATCGACCCGCGTCCGAATCGTACGGCAGGCCCGAGGCCATCAGCAAGCTGCCCAGGTTGGCATAGCCCAGCCCCAGCGGCCGGAACTTGTGACTGTTCAGAGCGATCTTGTCTGTGGGGTAGCTGGCGTGGTCGACCAGGATCTCCTGGGCCGTGATGAAGATGCGCACGGCCGCACGGAAGAGCGCGGCGTCGAAAGTGCCGTCCTCGCGAACGAACTTCATCAGGTTCAAGGACGAGAGGTTGCAGGCCGAATCGTCGATGAACATGTACTCGGAGCAGTTGTGGATGACCAGGCCATTGGCGCCGAAATGATGAGTGACCGGCTCGGTCAGATCATAGACGTCTTCCTCCCCCTCATAGACGAGCGAGGCGACCGGGTCGTCCATTCGGTCTGCGTAGGTGGCAACCGTCTGATTGAGCAGTTCCAGCTTGGCCTGCTTGTGGCTACCCGGCCAGAAACCGATCCCCTTTTCAAATTGGACGCGGGACGAGCGGCTGATCCTCAGGGAATGCATCTGTTGAACGGGGTATTCCTTGGCTCCTCCCTTGCCGTTCGGCAGGACGCTGACGAGCGGGCCCACCCGACGATTCATGTAAAGCTTTGATTTGATGCCGAAGCCCAGGAGTAAGAGTTGCACTTGCCGGAGGAGGTCCAGGGAAACCGAGTCCAGACTGACGGACTGCGACTTCTCGCCATAGTTGTAGACACAGCCGTCGGCGGTGAACAGCCCGCGCAGGAGCGCGGCCAGTGCGGGACGGCTCAGGTTGAATACGGCATCGGTCAGCCGCTTGGCAGTCGAGCCCCGATCAAGAACCGCATAGTGCTCGAAGACCTCCGCGACTGCCCGTGAACCGGTCGAAAGCCGGGCCGTGGTCGCCAATCCTCCTTGGCCGACCTCGACCGAGCATCGCATCCGGCCATCACCCGATCGGCCCTTAAGTCGATTCAAGCGATCGCGCACCTCGGCGACGATCGACCCCTCAAGGTCCGAGCCCATGGTCAACATCGAGATCGGCTCACCATCGATGATGGACCGAGAGATGCAGCCATCGCCCACCATCAGTCCGACGATCTCGGCGACCTCAGGGTCCAGCTCGTCGGTGCCGAAGCCAACCGGGTTCAGGGCGATCCGATCATCCTTGGTCAGCTCAGACGCGGGGACATCGCCTCGGTTGACCGTGAAGACTTTGTGATCGGCGGTCAAGCGGAGCTGATAACCCGAACGGGTTGACAGGCGGAAGACGGGTTTGCGGCCCGTCGGGAAGATCTCCGAGACCGGGCGCCGAACGCCGAGGCGGTCCACCAGGATCGTCTCCTGCCCGACGAGGTCGGCGATTCGCCGATACCCCTCGGCGGTGCCAATCAGCGTCTCACCGGTCACACATGGATTAGACGAGTTGATCGGCGCGGTGTTGGGGCAGGTGTGCCAGCGCTGGATCGTATCCTCATATTGCATGCCGGGATCGCCGCAGAGCCAGGTCCCCTCGGCGATCTTGTCCAGCAGCATCTTGGCCTTGTAGGTTTGCATGGGCCGGCCGGTCGTGACGGCGCGCGTGGTCCATTCCTGGTTGTTCAGGGCGGCGCGGAGGAAACTGTCGCTGCACCGGACCGACAGGTTGGCGTTCTGGAACATCACCGAGCTGTAGGCTTCGCCGTTGAAGTTGGCCTCATAGCCCTGGCGGATCAGGGACTGAGCCTTGCCCTCTTCCCGGGTCTTGCACTCGATGAACTCCAGGATGTCCGGGTGCCAGCACTTGAGAGTTTGCATCTTGGCGGCCCGGCGCGTCTTGCCCCCCGACTTGACCACGCTGGCGATCGCGTCGTAGACCCGCATGAAGCTGACCGGTCCCGACGGTTTGCCGCCGCCGGAGAGCTTCTCGCGGCTTGACCGCAGTGTGGAGAGGTCCGTGCCCGTCCCCGAGCCGAACTTGAACAGCATGGCCTCGCTGTGGGCCAGCCGCATGATTCCTTCCATGTCGTCGCTGACGCTCTGGATGAAGCAGGCCGAAGCCTGGGGCGTCTGATACGCGCTGGTTGCTTGCACCACATTGCGTGTCTCCTCATCCCATCTCCAGTTGTTGGCCGGACCGGCAATGCCATAACGGTGAAACAGCCCCACGTTGAACCACACTGGCGAGTTGAACGACCCGTACTGGTTGAGGCAGAGGGCGGTCAGTTCGTTGTAGAAGCGCTCGGCGTCGTCGGCGGTGGCGAAGTAGCCGTCGTCCCGGCCCCAGTCGGCGATTGTCCGCGTGACCCGGTCGACGAGCTGACGCACCGAGTACTCCCGCTTCCCCTCGCCCGGGCTTCCGTTGCCGCTGGCCACATCTCCGTAAAAGTATTTGCTGGCAACGACATTGGTGGCGAGCTGGCTCCAGCCCTGGGGAACCTCGCAGTCCACCTGCTGGAAGATGGCCCGGCCGCGCTCATCCTTGATCTCCGCGGTGCGGAGGTCCCAGTCAACCTGGTCAAACGGGCTGATCCCCTCGGTGCTGAAGACCCGGGGAACGACCATTCCGAACCGCTTCCACCCCCGGTCACGGGGACCGTCCGCCTCGGTCCCCACCTGTCCCGTGGCGGCCACCAATCCTGCCCGTTCGCCTACCGTTGCCATGTGTTCGGCTCCCTTCGAGACGACGCCCCACCCGTCCCCAGTCTTCCGCGCTTGACCGGCTTCAGGTGTAACCGATTTCTGTCCATAAGTCCAGGTGTATTTCCGTCAAGTATGGATCCGCATTCCCAACGGACGCCATGACATCGGGGGAACTCATTTCGTCAGATAGAGAACGAGCGCTTCCCCCAGATTCACTGGTCGCCATCCATAGAAGCATGAGAGGCACTCAAGGCACGCGATGCAGGCTTGAAACTGTCGACCTATGCGCTTGGTGTCGCCACAAAAGTCTACCGCACGACAAGACCTCTTGAGCGCGAGCATTCGGTTTTTTCTTGCAGGCACTGTGCCAGATAATTCGTCTTCTCGGTGACCTGCTAGCGAGAACCCGGAAAAGATCAGCCCAAGATGGTTTCCTCTGAGTCTCTCATGGTAACCATGGACCATCTATTTGGGTATAAAAAACCACTCTTACGCCAAATTTTTCAACTTCAGAGTGATCACTGGCCGCCAACGGGAAAACTCGACGCGAAGGGGTCGGGTTATTGGGGCTGGAACAGACTGGTGACGCGCACGGTGGTGTAGGGCTGTCTGTGGCCGCGCCGACGCCGTACGTTCTTGCGGCGTCGGAACTTCTGAACGATGATCTTCTTCGTGCGGAACTGATCGACGATCGTTCCCACGACTCGGGCGCCCTCGATCTGGGGGGTGCCGATAGTGGGTCCGGGAGGACTACCGGCGATGAGCAGGACTTTGGGGAAGACGACCTCGTCGCCGGCCTTGCCGTTGCGATGGTCGACTCGTATGTAGTCCCCTTCACGAACCCTGAACTGGTGGCTGCCATCCTCGATGATCGCGTACATCCGTCAACTCTC
>JBMFUH010000477.1:0-1420 GCA_049966735.1 Isosphaeraceae bacterium | reverse complement strand
CGAGGACCAAGGGCGTGCAGGTCACAACTGTCCGCCACGGCCCCATCCCTGACCGACCACGCTCTCATCCCGGATGCTTGTGCCGAGTACCACGAGGAGCCGATCGATCTGATGAGCAAAGAACGAATTGTAAACTCGCGTGAAGAAAAAGAAAAGAGTGCACCGGGTGAGCATCGTCGCGGGCAGAGTGCTGGAAGAACACTGGCTCGCTGATCGCAATGGATTTCGAGAAAACGGTTTAAGGTCGGTCTTCGGCCCCGCTGTTTGACCTTGACGGTGGGGACGATCTGGCGTATCAACCCGTTGGCCAATTCGCTTTTGCGCCGTCTCCGCGCCGTTCTCTCGCCAGCGCCGAGATTCTTCGAGATGGCGGTTCGCCAAGGACTTCTCGATCCCGTTTTCCGAGGGCATATCTCGACCGATGTCCACGCGGATGATCCACATCGCCGCGGTCTTCTTGCTGGGTTTTCCGGCGGGAGGGAAGAGTTCCCTGGCTCAGGGAGCGGTTACGAGCCCCCATACGATCGACGTGGAAGTGGTAGGCCAGCACCTGGACGTCTTCGACCAGCCGGATGATCGCGGCTTCATTATCGGTCGACTCGGCAAGGGAGACCACCTGCGCGTCCGGATTGATCGGCCGGCGGGGACTGGCTGGCTGGCGATCACGCCGTTGCCCACGTCGATCCTCTGGATCGAGGAGTCTAGCCTTGATCTGGAGGATGAGCCCGCCGCCGAGCCAGGCAAGGAGACGTCCAGGACCGCGCAGGTCCAGAGTCGGATTGCCAGGGCCTGGGTCAAAGAGGAAATAGCGATTGTCCGCTCGGGTCACCCTCTGGCCCGTCTTCCCGGGCCTCGAAAAGTGGTCTTGCCCCGTGGTACGCTCGTCCAGCTCATCGACCGGCCGCCGCTCGAGTTGCACCAGGGGACGAACAAGATCCGCCTGCTGGCGATCGTGCCCCCGCCAGACCAGAGTTTCTTCGTTCACGCCGATGGCATCCGCTGGCCCTTGCCAACCGCTCGTGTCCCCGCCGTTGCCGAAGTTCGCGCGACGTACGAGGAGCCCATCTCGTCCCGGAGCCAGGCCGCTCCACCCGGCAAGAATCGACCAAGTGCTAGGGCAGGATGGCCCCCGGCGCTTTCCGCCGAACTGGCGCGCGTGGATGGAATGTTCCGGCTGATCGTCGCCAGCCAGCCCGTCGCGCAGTGGCGATTTGAAACGGTCCGAGCAGGTTATCAGAACCTGCTCCGCCAGGCCGGCGACCGAGCCGATGTGGAGAACGCCCTCAGAACGCGCCTGGCTCAGGTCACGCAACACGAGCGTGCGGCGCGGGCCGCGCGGACCATTGAATCCATCCTGGCCCGGAGCCACCGGCGGGACGTCGAGGTGGCCGCGGCCCGGAGCGCGCTGGTTCAACTCGCG
>JBMFUH010000476.1:0-5720 GCA_049966735.1 Isosphaeraceae bacterium | reverse complement strand
ATTGAATGGACTGGTGGGTGAATCGCGGTAGTGTTATTCAGACAAGCTCCTAGTGACTTGTGGCTAGCTTCCCGTAGGGTCCGCCGTGCGAACCGATGGCCGGGGCATTTGGTCCGCGCGGCGGACCCTACGATACTCCCCCAAATCACAAATCGGCAAGATTCCCGGGGACAAGTCAAGACGCGACATCGCTCCAATAGAGGGCTCGGGTGCACAATCTCGCGGCAAGCGTCGTCATTTCGAAAAGCTGATCGTAAGCTGATTCATAGGGAAAAACGATCCCGACGTGGTTGGTATTAAATTTGCCGTTGCAACTGAAGGCGGATCTGGTGTCCAATTGATCTGATCTCGGACACGAATCACATCTCCCTCCAGTTTCAACAACTTCGTTGGTTCGCGAAGGAAGACTCTTTCAGGGAACGGAACGCCAGCCTGCTTTGACTTCCATTGATCACGGTTCCAGGACGGGAGACCGACAAGGTTGACATGCACTCATGGCTCTCCGCATCGTAGTCGGGTCGATGTGCCCGACTTCGCATCCGGACCTTATCGATCGCTTGGAGAGGGACCTCTGAAGGTCCAGACCGCTTCTCCGCCACGGAGCCGCACTCGCTGCCGGCTCTTTTTCACGCTCGCCCTGGCCACCGGACTTCTGACCGGTCTGGCTCAGGCTCAGGAGCTCAACCACCGGGCCTCGACGTTTTATCCTGATTCGAGTGACCCGGCCGAGACCTTGCTCCGCAACGCCGCCAGCCATGCCCGGGACAACCAGTGGGCCGAGGCCATCGGCATCTACCAGCGCATCATCGATCAGTACGGCGAGAAGGTCGCCAAACTCCCGCGGGAAGTCGCCCACGAGAAGGGAAACATCGAAGGACGAGAAGACTTCGTCCTCTTCGTGGATCTGAGAGCGTTCTGCCATCGCTCGCTGGCCAAGCTTCCCCCCGAGGCCCGGGCAATCTACCGGGGCCGGGTCGACGGCAAGGCCGAGCGCTGGTTCCGCGAAGGGCAGAGCAAGCGCGATCAAAAGCTCTTGCGCCGGGTCGTCGATCTGACCTTTTGCAGCTCCTGGGGAGACGAGGCCCTGGAACTCCTGGGCGACCTGTCCTTCCAGGAAGGACGCTTTAGCGAAGCGCTCGCGATGTATCGCAAGCTGGTGCTGGATCGTCCCGACGATACGTTCGGCCTGATCCATCCCGATCCCAGCGTCGACCTGGCCAGGGTCGCCGCCAAGAAGCTGCTCTGCCGGGCTGCCTCGGGCGAGAAGCTCGACGTCGCCGCGGCCGTCGCCGAATTCTCCCAGCGCTTCCCGGGCGCCTCGGGAACGTTGGCCGGACGCAAGGAGCCGTACGCCCAGATCCTCCAGGAGTCGCTGCTGGAGGATCATCTGTCGCCGCCCAGCCAGCCCGATTCCCGCTGGCCCACCTTCGCCGGCTCGTTCACCCGTTCCAAGGTCGTGGCCGAGCCGATCGACGTGGGCTCGCTGCAATGGAAGGTGCCGCTCGAGCGGATCACCGCGGCGCAACCGGGATACCTTTACGGCGGGAGGTCGATGGCCGGCAGCGCGGCAGCGCCTCAGGA
The DNA here is from genome assembly GCA_049966735.1 of Isosphaeraceae bacterium. Classification (GTDB taxonomy): domain Bacteria; phylum Planctomycetota; class Planctomycetia; order Isosphaerales; family Isosphaeraceae; genus Aquisphaera. The sequence goes on along the minus strand of JBMFUH010000476.1, from coordinate 4,139 downwards.
ACGACTGCTCGGCTACCATCCGATCGTTCTGGGAGACCAGGTCATCGTCGCCGACAGCGCGCGCGTGCTGGCGTTCAACCTGAACGATCGGCCTGGCGATCGCGAGGGAGGAGGGTCGCTCGTGATCGAACCGGCCTGGAAGCACGATCCTGAGGGCTCTTCCCCGCGAACTCACCCGCCTAGTCCGGGCATTCCCCGGTACACCTTGACGGCGGTGGGCAAGCGGATCTTCGTTCGGATGGGCCCGCCCACACCTTCACCTTCCTTCGTGGGGATGGGCATGGGACGGCCGTCGTCCCCGAGTCCCAGCTACTTGATCGCGCTCGACTGGTCCGCGCAGGGGAAGCTGCTCTGGGTTCAGCGAGCGAGTGATCTCGTGCTGCCGGACCATCCGGCCGACCGGGTCAACCGCACCGTGAATTTCGAAGGCACGCCGGTGGCCGATGACCACAACGTGTACGTGGCCGTGACCGACCGGCTCCAGCAGACGGCGACCTACATCGCCTGCTTCGATGCCGAGACAGGCGCCCGGCGGTGGGTCCACTACCTGGGCGCGGCGTCCTCGGAAGCCGACAATTTTCTGGGCATGGGTTTCGGTCCGCCGGTGGCCAGCGATTACGGCCATCGCCTGCTCTCGCTCGACGGCCCCTACCTCTACTACCAGACGAACCTGGGAGCGGTCATCTCCCTGGAAGCGGGAACCGGGGCCGTCCGCTGGGTGGCGACGTATCCTCGCCAGGAGTTGGGTCGAATGGGAGGTTCCGACCGCGACCTCAATCCCGCGGTGGTCCATGACGGCCTGGTGATCGTGGCGCCCAGCGATGCCACGGCCATCTTCGCGTTTGACGCCGAGAGCGGCCGGCTGGTCTGGAAAACCGAACCCGTGGCCGAGGAGGTCCACCTGGCCCACCTGCTGGGAGTGGCCAAAGGGCGGTTGGTGGCCACGGGTGATCGCGTGCTCCTTTTCGACGTCAAGACCGGCACGCTGACGGCCACCTGGCCCGATTCGGGAAAGGCCGAGAGTTTTGGCCGGGGGCTCCTAGCGGGCAACCGGATTTACTGGCCCACCAAGGACCGCATCGAGGTGCTCGATCAGGGCTCCGGCCTCCGCGCCGAGCCGCCGATCAAGCTGATGGAGATCTACCACAACACGGGCGGCAACCTCGTGGCCGGCGACGGCTATCTCATCGTCGCGCAAGCCGATGCGCTCGTGGTCTTCTGCCAGAACAGCCGGCTCATCGATCGCTATCGCGAGGAGATCGCCAGGAACCCCGACCACGCCCCCACATATTACCGCCTGGCGCGAGCCGCCGAGGCGGTGGGCCGCGACCAGCTCGCGCTGGATTCGTATGAGCAAGCCGCCAGGAAAGCCCATCCGGCCGAGACGATCGACGACATTCCCCTGGCCGACGCGGCCCGCGATCACCAGTTCCGGCTGCTCTTGCTGCTGGCAGGCGCCGAGCGGACCGCAAAGCAATACGCCTCCGCCGGGGCCAGCCTGGAAGCCGCCGCGAAGATCGCCCGGTCCGATGGCGATCGTCTGCGGGCGCGCTTGCTCCTGGCGGACGTTCAGATCGAGGCCGGTCAACCGGCCGCCGCGGTCCAGATCCTCGGCCAGTCGCTGGTGGACGAACGGCTGCGCGGGTTGACCGTCAGTACGGAGGAGGGCCGCCGGGGCATCCGCGCCGACTTGCTGATCGCCGACCGGCTCGCCAGCATCGTCAAGACGCGGGGCAGGGCAATCTATGAGTCCGACGACGCCCGCGCCCGCGCGCTGTTTGAGCGTGGTCGGCGCGAGCAGGATGCCGAAGTGCTCGAGGAGGTGAGCCGGCTTTACCCCGTCGCGCGGGTGGTCCCCCAGGCGCTTCTGGAGCTGGGACAGGTGCACCAGAACGCCCAGCGGCCGACCCAGGCGGCCCATGCGTACAAGCGGCTGCTCACGCTGGGCGGAGTTCCCGACGAAGCCCGTGCGCGTGCCTTGTGGCGGCTGGCTCACGTCTACCAGGCGCGGAACTATCTGGTCTCGGCCCGCGACATCTACCTTCAGCTTCAGGCCCGGTACGGCCGGGTGCGACTGCCCGAGCTCCAGCCCGACGAGCCCCTGGCCGATCGGGTCGCGGCCGAACTGGCTCGCCCGCCGCTGGTCCAGGTCGCGGCCGAACGTCCCCGGCCCCAAATTCCGCTGCCGCTCTCTCGCCGCTGGAGGATCGATTCGCCGAACAGCCACGCGATGCGAATCCTGAGCGCTCACGGCGTGCCCCCCGGCCTGCAATCGAGCCGGGCCTTCCTGGCCGATGGAACGCGGCTCAGCCCGCTGGATACCGCGACAGGCAAGCCGCGGTGGACGGCTGACCTGGGCGCGGCGCCCTCCTGGGTGGGCTATCTTTCAGACAAGTTGCTGGCTGCGACAGCCGACCGCGTACTCGCCCTCGACCCCACGACGGGGGCCGAACAGTGGCGATATGCCCAGGGGGCGGCAAAGCCGCGCCGTACTCCTGACCCCTTCGCCCGGGCCGCCGCGGCGCCGGCTGGCGCGAACGGTCCACCAGCGGCCCTCCATGACTTTCATCTCGTCGGCGGACGACTCTTCTGTCTTCGCGGCGAGCACGATCTGCTGGCGCTCGACGGCGAGAGCGGCGTGGTGGACTGGTCGTTCTCCTCGCCCGGCGGCGCCATCAATCCCCAGGTCTGGATCGGCCCGGACCGGGTTCTCGCGCAGGTGCGGAATCCCAACCAGCTCGTCGTGCTGGAGACCGAAAACGGCCGCCTGGTCGCGCGCGAGGCCCTGGCCGACGGCGAATCGCTCGAGCGCGCTCCCGTGCCCATCGATGAGGACCACGTTCTGCTCGTGCCCGACCGGCGAACGGTCAAGAAGTTTGACCTGAGTCACGGCCAGTTCACCTGGGAGTATCGCGAGAGCCCCGAGATGCCGGTCAACGGTCCGCCCCGGGTCCTGGTGAGCGCCGAGCGTTTGCTCGTGCTCCACGACGGGCGGCTCTTGATCCGGCTCGACCCGGTCAACGGGTCGAAGCGGTGGTCGACGGTGCTGGGAATCGAGGACCTGAGCGAGCGGCCCGACTCGATCGCCTGCGACGATCGGCGGGTGTACTGCGCCAGCCAGCAAACCTTGCGAGCTCTGTCGATCGACGACGGCCGGATGCTCTGGTCGTGCCCGCTGACCGGTCCGGAAAACTCGGTCTGGTCGCTGGTGCTCTCGGAACGCTACGTCGTGGCCTATCCGAGCGCCTCGAGCCTGTCGGACGAGGAGCTGGAAAGCATGCCGGTCGTGGCGCGGCGGCTAGACAACGGCGCGCTCGTGCAGCGCTTTGTGTTCCCCGCGACGATCGCCGATGTGAAGGTGAAGCTGGACCCCCGAGGGGCGGTCGTCGCCACGTCGCGGGCTCTCTGGGCGCTCTGCCGGCGCGATCTCGCCGCCCAGGACCCGGGAGCCAACGAACCCTGATCGCGGCCTCGATCAGCCAGATCAACCGCGAGAATTCACCAGAGGACCTTACTTTCCCGTTGCCCATGGCGCTTCGCCTTGTTGAGAACGGCAGGGCAGGGGAAAGGCCCCGTATCATGGAGATCCCCGAGTGACAGATCCCAACCTGACGTCGAACTCCACAGCAGCGATCGAGGCCGACGACCTGGCCGCGGTCGAGCGGCTCAAGGACGGCTACTCCAAGCTCCGCAACGAGATGGGCAAGGTGATCGTGGGCCAGCATGCGGTGCTCGAGGAGCTGTTGATCGCCATTTTCGCCCGCGGCCACTGTCTCTTGATCGGCGTGCCGGGGCTGGCCAAGACGCTGATGATTCATACCCTGGCCGACGCGCTGAACCTGACGTACAACCGGATCCAGTTCACCCCCGACCTCATGCCCTCCGACATCACGGGGACCGAGGTCATCCAGGAAGACAAGGCCACCGGCGTGCGCCAGTTCAAGTTCCTCCGCGGCCCGGTTTTCGCCAACATCGTGCTGGCCGACGAGGTGAACCGCACGCCTCCCAAGACCCAGGCGGCGCTGCTCGAGGCCATGCAGGAGCGGCAGGTGACGGTGGGGGGAGAGCGGCACCGCTTGCCCGACCCGTTCTTCGTCCTGGCCACCCAGAACCCGATCGAGCAGGAGGGAACCTATCCC
>JBMFUH010000475.1:0-5728 GCA_049966735.1 Isosphaeraceae bacterium | reverse complement strand
GATCCGCACAGCGGGCCCTGGGGCCCTACGATGCTTCAATGCCCCGCTCGACCATCAGAATCCATCGAGGAAGAAGTATGGATCGTGGAGGTGGGTGTCGGGAAAGGCGGCATGAAAGGCGCCCCGAATCAAGGCGAGAGTGACCGCCAGCACCACTACCACGATCATCAAGCTACGGATGCGGAATCCAAACAAATACATTAATTGAAGCACTCGGTTGGTCAGGGTGAAATTGGCTATAACATTACTACCGTTTTCATGCCCGATGATGCCGGGCCACCAGTTTGCTCATTTCCCGGAACGACCCGCGCAGGTCTTGGTAGAGCTTGCGATAGATCGCGTACGCGTGATCATAGAACGCCTTGACATCGGGACCCACGTTCGTCGACTCGACGGTGCGGATTGTGGCGTCGCAGGCTTCGGGAACCGAGGAGAAGCCGCCGGTGCCGACCTGCGCCAGGAGCGCCACGCCGAACGCGGGCCCTTCGCTGGAATTCAGGGTGTGGACGTCGCCGCCGTAGATGTCGGCCTGGATCTGCCGCCAGAGCGGGTTGCGCGCGCCGCCGCCAGAGACGCGAATCTGGTTGATGGCCACGCCCATCTCGCGGATCAGTTCCAGGCTGTCGCGCATGGCGTAAGTAGCCCCTTCGAGCAGGGCGCGGATCATGTGCTGCCGGCCGTGACGGACGGTCAGTCCAATCCAGCCCCCCTTGGCGTCGGGGTCAAAGTGCGGGGTTCGCTCGCCGGTGAGGTAGGGGAGGAAGAAGAGCCCCTCGGCTCCCGGACCGGCCAGCGCGGCCTCCGCGGTGAGCAGGTAATAGGGGTCGATGCCTTGCTCCTTCGCCAGCGCGACCTCGGCCTTGCCCAGCTCGTTGCGGAACCACTGGAAGCTGCCGCCCGCCGCGAGCACCACGCCCATGACGTGCCAGGCCCCCGGCACCGCGTGACACCCGCGCTGGAGCCGGCCCAGTGGGTCAAAGCCGAGCTGGTCGGCATGGGCGAAGACGACCCCGGACGTTCCCATCGTCGCCGAGACCACCCCCTGGCGGACGATCCCGTTGCCCACCGCGCCGGCCGGTTGATCGCCGCCGCCGCCCACGACCGGAGTGCCTTGTGGAAGGCCCGTCGCACGCGCTCCCGCCGCGCTCACCTTGCCCGAAACCTCGGGACTCTCCAAGCACGGCGGCAGCAGCGAGGGGTCGATCTGGAGCTTGCCCAGGAGCTCCGTACTCCAGCGCCGGTTGGCGACATCGAGCATCAGCGTGCCCGACGCGTCGCTCACCTCGGTGGCGAAGGTGCCGGTGAGCCGGTAGCGAATGTAATCCTTGGGCAAGAGGACCTGACGCACGCGCTCCCAGTTCTTCGGCTCGTTCTTGCGCACCCAGAGCAGCTTGGGCGCGGTGAAGCCCGTGAGCGCGGGATTGGCGACCATCCGCACAAGCGCCTCGCGGCCGCCGGCCGCCTGCTCGATCTCGCGGCATTCGGCGGCCGTTCGCTGATCGTTCCAGAGCAAGGCCGGGCGAATCACGGCGCCCGCGGCGTCGAGGAAAACCGAGCCGTGCATCTGACCGGAGAGACCGATCCCGGCGACGTCGGCCGGCTGGAACTTGCCTTGGGCCAGCACCGCCTGGATCGTCCGCCGCGTCGCGTCCCACCAGAGGTCGGGGTCCTGCTCGGACCAGCCGGGGTGAGGATGCGCGCAGGGATATTCCGCCGAGGCCGAGCCGAGGATGGCCCCCGTCTCATCGATGGCCAGGGTTTTCGTTCCCGAAGTGCCGATGTCGATTCCCAGAGTGACGCTCACGGATAGATCTCCCAGCGCTCGCCGCATCGCAAGACCCGCGGCTCGACCCCCGCCGGCAACCGACGGGCCTCGGCCTCGAACGTCTCGACCGGAACAGTATTGAATGTGAACATGTCGTAATGATGAGGCACAACAAACCGAGGCCGGACGCGCACGGCGAGGTCCACCGCCTCGGCCGCGGTCATGTTGCCCGGCACGCCCCGCGCGGGGTCGCGGCCGTTGATGGGCAGGAAGAGCACGTCGAATGGCTCCGGCCCCAGCTCATCGGCCAACCCATCATAGGCCAGGCTGTCCCCGCTATGATACAGCCTGAGCCCCTCCGTCTCGATGACGTAGCCCAGATAAAGACAGCGCCCGGCGTCATCGCGGTCGATCGCCTCATGGGCCGAGGGGACGGCTCGCACCCGGAACCCGGCGCGGTTGACCACCGTGCCCGCGTCGACTCCCAGACAGCGGTCCGTCGGCAAGCCCAGCGCCGCGGCGTGACCCAGCAAGCTCTCGGGCAGCACGAGGATTGCACGTGAAGACGCCGACAACAGCTCTGCCGACGTCTCCGGATCGAGATGATCGGAGTGCTTGTGCGTGCTCAGGATCAGGTCGACCGTCTTCAGGTCGCTGCCGCGCAAGGGAGCGCGCGTCATCCGCACATGGGGGCGGGCGGTGTTCGCGTACTTCCTGGTCAGGTGTTCCGAGAGGTAGGGATCGATCGCCAGCAGACCGTCCCGCGACCTGATCAAAAAGCCGCTCTGGCCTAGCCACCAGGTCGCCAACGAGCCCGCCTCGGGAAGCGTTGATTCGATTTCCGCGATCAGTTCCGCGCCGTATTTGATGGGCTCGATCATGGCGATTGGCTGTGGTCCTGGAGACGATCGTTGTGCATTCGACGACTCTTTCAGCGTGAGCCTCATTTTACTCGCGGCGCTCCCTGTCGTGCACGAGATTGCCGTGGATCTGTGTGAATTCACCAACCGCCGTCCTGGGGTGGGTCTCAAAGCATATCTCAATATTCTGTTATTTTCGCTTCAATATATATTATAATAATTGATTCAGTCGAAGCCTATGGCACTCCACGTTGCGCACACGCTCACGCCGCCGAGCCAACAGAGCCCACGGCGATCGCATTCGCCAGCTCATCGGCTACCGCGGAACCTCGAGCCGTTTCAACACTTCTTCAGCTTTGGGACCGATCATCGAAATGGAGTCAGTTTCGATCACCAAGACGGCAGCACACGGGGTGGCTTCGCGGGGTACGACGTGATCGGCGCGTACGCCAGCGCCGCTCGGCACGTTGCGAAGGACGATTCGTGGAGATCACGATCGATTCCCACTTCATAACGGGCGGCGACCACCTGGAACAACAAATCAGCTCCACGCTTGTCGATGGGCAGATAGCCCAGCTCATCGAGCAGGAGAAGACTGGGACGGACATAACTGCGGAGCGTTTTGCCGAGCGACCCATCGAGGTGGGCCGCGGTGAGATGATTGACCAGATCGGCGACGCGCGTGCGGCGAACCGAATAGCCCCGCTCCACCGCCGTGTAACCGAGTGCCGTGAGCAGATGAGACTTTCCTACCCCAGGAGGTCATTAGATCTACATATTCTCACAATTAGCAACTCAATTCCCGGTCGACAGTTCCCGGATCAACCGCTCGTCCACCGAGCGCTGAAACGCGAAATCAAACCTAAGGTCGGTGCAGTAGCCACGATCGGACGAAATGGGAATCGCCTGTGGTTCAGTAACTACGGTCACGTCGAATGGCCTTCCCCGACCAGTCACATGGACGAGGCAAATCCGCGCGGCCGAGGCGCGGCAATTCGGCAAACGACGGCGATAGTCGTCCGGGTCGAACGGGGCGGCGCAGGCTCTTTCGTCCAGATTTGTGAACACAGGCATTGGCGGTCACCGTTGGCCAGACCAATCGACCAGGCTTCTGAGTAGAAGGAACGAACACGACAACTCATGACATCATTGTAGCGGAAGACATCGTGCAGTGAGAGAGCATCGCTTCCTCGGCGGCCCGGAGCCTCAGACCTCTCAAACACTGTGGCATCAGCTTCCTCTTGCCCTCCGCACCATCTCCGCCCCCTCCGCCAGGGCTTTGGCCTTGGCCACGGCGATGTGCCGGGCGGTCTGGGAAAAGCCGCAGTCGGGGGTGACGGCCAGCCGCTCGGCGGGGACGAACTGCAAGACGGCCTTGATCCGCTCGGCCACCAGCTCGGCGGGCTCAACCCAGGTGTTCTTGACGTCGACCAGGCCCACGGCGACGTCCATCGTGTCGGGCAGGCCGGCCAGCAGCTCGATCTCGGCCAGTTCGCGGCTGGCGAACTCCAAGGCAAGCTGGTTCACCGCGGCGCGGCCGATGTGGGGGAAAAGCGGCCGGTAACTGCGCTGCCCCACGGCCCGGGCTCGATAATTGCCAAAGCACAGGTGCATGCTGATGTATGCCTTCACCCCCTGCACCGTCCGCGCCACGACGTCCAGAAAACGGTCGGCCGCGTCGGGATGGCAGGCGAAGCTGGGCTCGTCGAGCTGGATGAAATCGACCCCCGCGGCTTCGAGGGCCCTGAGCTCCGCGTTGACGATGGGAATCAGGGCCTCGGTCACCGCGGCTCGGTCGGGGTAGACGTCGCCCCCCTCGATGCAGCCCGCCAGGGTGAACGGCCCCGGAACCGGCATCTTCACCGGCACGCTGGCGTACTCACGGAGACGAAGATACTCGGTCACGGTTCCCAGGCCATCGGGTGCGGACAGGGACGCGACGCAGCGGTAGCGGTCGCGCTGATCGTGCGCGGGGGCGCCCCAGTGGCGGGCCCTGCGGATTGGCTCCAGCCCTCCCAGATATTCGTAAAAGCCCAGGTTGAAGTCGACCCGCTGCATCTCGCCGTCGGAGATGCGATCGAGCCCCGCTCGAATCTGGTCGTCAATCGCCAGACGCACCGCGTCGCGAACCGCCTCCTCGCGATCCACGGGGCCAAACAGGTCTGGTTGCACTTTGACATCATTGATGAATTTCTCAAACCAGCCGGGAAACGACCAGCTCCCAATCACTGTGGCGGGAATGAGAGGACCATCCATCGCGTTTCGTCCTTATTTCCAGGGCAGCGACTGACTTGACTGTGTTTTCCCGTGAATCTAACCACCTCGCAACCGTCGAACCAGAGGCAGCTTCCGGACAATCGGCAGGCCCGTCTCACGACCTTCTCTCGGTTGCACCCTAGCCGGCGCAACACATCAGTTCTATGATTTACATAGATCCCTCCGTGAGTTGCTGACGAAGAAAGAATGAAGAGGGAGTTCAAGGCCGACTCTCTCACTCCTTTCGCCCCTTCGGAGGTCGTGCGATGAACCGAGCGTTCTTGCTCAGATTCCTCCTCATTTGTCTTACATTTGTAGGAGGCATGACTGGAGGCGTGGTCCCGGCGACCGAGAGTGCGACGGCCAGAGGCCGGCTGACCTCGCGGGAGCGTGCCGAGCTCCTGACTTATGCACGCGACACCTGGCGCTCGTTCGACAAGCTGGCGTTCGACAGCGGCCTGCCCGCCGACTGCATGGTGCGCGACGCGTCCGGGTGGGTGGTTCCCTCGCGCCAGACCTCGCCGACGAACATCGCGGCCTACCTCTGGAGCGTGCTGGCGGCCGAGCGGCTGAAGATCATCGACCATCAAGAGGAGCTGAGACGGCTCACGCGCACGCTCGCAACCCTCGAGCGGATGGAGCGATACAGCGGGTTTTACTTCAACGATCTCGACCCCCGCACTGGCGCTCCCCTGGCGGTCTCGCCGTTGGAAGGGCGCCCACGCCGGCGGTTGCTCTCGACGGTGGACAACGCCTGGCTGGCCGCGGCCCTGACGATGGTGGGCAACGTTGGGCCCGCGCTCCGGGCGCGGGCCGGATCGCTCCTGGACGCGATGAACTTCGGCTT
>JBMFUH010000474.1:0-5728 GCA_049966735.1 Isosphaeraceae bacterium | reverse complement strand
GACACGGCCGTGCTCTCTCGGCTGTCAAACTTCCCGCTCTTCGCGCGGCGGCCCATGTTGGGGAGCGTCTCGGGCCGGCATCCCAGCCCGCATAAGGGCTCGAGCGTGGAGTTCGCCGAGTACCGCAAGTACGTCCCCGGCGACGACCTCCGCCGGCTGGACTGGCGAGCCTACGGCCGGTCCGACCGGTTCTTCGTCAAGGAGTTCGAGGCCGATACCAACCTGCGCTGTTGCCTGGTTCTGGATACCAGCGGCTCGATGGATTTCGGCTCGGAGGGAGTCTCGAAAATCGAGTACGCCCGCAGGCTGGCCGGGGCGATCGCGCACATCGCCCTCCAGCAGGGAGACGCGGTCGGCCTGGCCTGCGTGGCCAAAGGGATCATCCGCAACATTCCACCCCGGCGCAATCCTGCCCACCTGACGGCCATTCACGACGTTCTGGAGCAGGCGCGGCCCAAGGGAGAGACTCGCCTCGACGACGTGCTGCACGAGCTGGCCGAGACGATCCGCCAGCGCGCGCTGGTCGTGGTCCTGTCGGACCTCTTCATCGATCCGGAACTCCTCCGCGGCTGCTTCCAGCACATGCGGTTTCGCAAGCACGACGTGGCGGTCTTCCACTTGCTGGACCCGCGCGAGCTGAGCTTCGACTTTCGCCGGCCCATGCGGTTCCTGGACATGGAGGGGGGCCCTGCCCTCTTCGCCGAGCCCAACGAGATCGCCGACCGCTATCACAAGGCGCTGGACGGCTACCTCGAGCTGCTCAAGCAGGTCGTGCTCGAGTCGGCCGTCGACTACCAGCGCGTCGGTATTGATGATGATTATGAGCAGGTGCTCATGCGCTTTCTGGTTGGCCGGGCGCGGGGAAGGAGGGCGCGTTGAGTTTCCTCCAGCCGATGCTCCTGGCCGCGCTGCCGCTGGTGGCGTTGCCGATCATCATTCACCTGATCAACCAAAGGCGGTATCAGACGATCCGCTGGGCGGCGATGATGTTTTTGCTGGCGGCCAACCGGATGTCGAGGGGTTACGCCCGGCTCCGGCAATGGCTGATCATGGCGTTCCGGATGGCGGCGATCGCGGCGCTCATCTTCACGGTGAGCCGGCCGCTGGCTGGCGGCTGGCTGGGCCTGGCCGACGGCAACCGCGCCGATACCACGATCATCGTGCTCGACCGCTCGCCCAGCATGCGGCAGACGAGTAACGGCGGGGGCGGATCGAAGCTGGAGACCGGCCGGCGGCAGCTCGTCTCGCTGCTGAACACATTCGGCTCGAATCACTGGATTCTGATCGAGAGTGGTACGAATCAGCCCCGCGAGCTGGAATCACTGGAGGCATTGATCGATTCTCCCAGCGCCGAGCCGACCAGCGCATCGTCCGACCTTCCCGCCATGCTTTCCGCCGCGCGCGATTACATGCGGGCGAACAAGTCGGGGCGGACGGAAATCTGGATCTGCTCGGACCTGCGCGAGAACGACTGGAACGCCGAGAGCGGGCGCTGGCAGTCGCTGCGCGACGGCTTCCTGGAGTTTGCCCAGGGGGTGCGCTTTCATCTTCTGGCCTATCCCCAAAGCGCGCCGGAGAACCTCGCCGTGCGCGTCACCGGCGTGCGCCGGCAGCCGACGGCCGACGGCGCGGAGCTTTTGGTATCGCTCAGCCTGTCGCGTGAAGGGGTCGTGGAACGGCCGGTCTCGATCCCGGTTCAATTCGAGATCGAGGGAGCGCGGTCCGAGCTGACGATTGACATGGCCGGGCCCAAGTTCGAGCTGAAGGACCACCGGATCCCGTTGGAGCGCAACCACGTGAAAGGCTGGGGCAAGGTCTCGATTCCGGCCGACGCGAACCTGGCCGACAACGACGACTGGTTCGTTTTCGACGAGCCCGCGCCCCGGCACGCGGTCATCGTGGCCGACGACCCGAACGCGGTCCGCCCGCTCCAGCTCGCCGCGGCGATCGCGGCCGATCCGCGGGTCAAGTGCTCGGCGGAAGCTGTCACGGCCGACAAGCTGGGGGCATTGGAGTGGGAGAAGGTTGCCCTCTTGCTCTGGCAAGCCCCCCTGCCCGACTCGGAGACTGCCGGGCTTGTGCGAGCGTTCGTCGACCGCGGCGGCCGGGTCATCTTCTTTCCGCCCCGCAACCTCGGCCAGGGCGAGTTTCAAGGCGTCCGCTGGACGTCGTGGGTCGAAGGGCCGCAAGAACTCCCGGTGGAAACCTGGCGGGGCGACCAGGACCTGCTGGCCCGGACACAGAGCGGCGGACCGTTACCGGTGGGTCAGCTTCAAATTCGCAAGCACCGCGGGCTGGCCGGCGAGTTCACCCAGCTTGCCGGATTGCGCGGGGGCGCGCCGCTCTTGGCCCGGTTGACGACGAGTGCTGGAGGCGTTTACTTCTGCACGACCACGCCAGCGGTGGGTGATTCGTCGCTGGCAACGAACGGGATTGTGCTTTATGTCATGATCCAGCGGGCGCTGGCGGAAGGGGCGAAGCTTCTGGGCAACACCCGAGAGCTGACCGCCGGCGATCCGAGCGGCGAGAATCCCAGCGGCTGGAAGCGGCTGGCCGGCGCTGAGCAGGGGCTGTCGACCGATTACCCGCTGCACCGGGGAATTTACGAGTCGGGCGATCGCCTGCTGGCGGTGACCCGCGCGCCGGCCGAGGACCTGGCCCCCGTGCTGGCGGAAGAGCGCCTGGCGGGGCTTTTCCGGGGCCTTGATTTCGCCCGGGTCGACGACCAGGCCGGCAACATCAGCTCGTTGATCCAGGAGATCTGGCGGCTGTTCCTGGTCGCCATGATGGTGTCCATGGTCGTGGAAGCGGGCCTTTGCCTGCCCCGGCCCCGACCCGCGGGAGGCGCCTCGACATGAACGTTTCCCGTTCCTTGGGCCTGCTCTGGACGCCGTGGTCGCTGGTGTTGTCGATCGTCGTCGTCCTGGCGACGGCCGGCTTCTGCTTCGTCGCCTGGAGGCGGAGCGGCTACAACCGGGCGCTGGGGCTGCTCGAGATGTTGCGGCTGGCGCTCGTCTGCGGTGCCGCCATCCTGCTCAACCAGCCCGAGTGGATCGAGGAATACAAGCCCGAGGAGCGGCCCTCCGTCGCCGTGCTCTGGGACGCGTCGCCCAGCATGGACACGCGTGACGTGTTGGCGCGAGGCAAACCCTCCACCTCGGCCCGGACCCGGCACGAGGCCATCGCGCCTTTGGCCGAACCCTCAGCATGGATCAAGCCGCGGGAGCGGCTGAACGTCGTCGTCCAACCGTTCTCGGCGGCCCAGGCGGGGCACGGCACCGACATTCACGAGGCGCTCGCGCGGGCGATTTCCAAGATCCAGAACCTGCGGGGAATCGTTTTGGCGTCCGATGGCGACTGGAACGAGGGCCTGCCCCCTGTCGAGGCCGCCGCCCGCTTGCGGGTGAAGGGCGTGCCCGTCTTCGCGGTTCCGGTCGGGTCGCCCACCCGGCTGCCCGACATCGAGCTCTTGAGCCTGGACGCGCCCACCTTCGGCGTGGCGGGCAAGTCGGTGCGCATTCCCTTCACGATGGAAAGCTCGTTGCCGCGTGAATATGTCACCACGGTCACGCTGCGCGCTTCCGACGGCGACGAGCTGTCCAAGGAGGTGCGGATCGCGCCCATGAGCCGAACCACCGACTGGCTCGTCTGGAAGCCGAAAGCCACGGGGGACTTCACGGTCTCGCTGGAGATTCCCAAGCACAGTGACGAGATCTTGACCGAGAACAACCGGATGACGGCGCCCTTGTCGATCCGCGAGGAGAAGCTGCGCGTGCTGGTGATCGAGTCGTACCCGCGCTGGGAGTATCGCTACCTGCGCAACGCGCTCTCGCGCGACCCCGGCGTGGACGTCTCGTGCCTGCTCTTCCACCCGGGGCTGTCGAAGATGGGGGGCGGCAACAAGGACTACATCAAGAAGTTTCCCGCGGGGCTCGACGAGCTGTCGAAGTACGACGTGGTCTTCCTGGGGGACGTCGGGGTGGGCGACGGCCAGTTGACCGCCGAGCAGTGCCGGTTGATCAAGGGCCTGGTGGAGTTTCAGGCCAGCGGCTTGGTGTTCATGCCGGGCATGCAGGGGCGGGAGCTGTCGATCCTCGATACCGAGCTGGGCGATCTTTGCCCGGTGGTGCTGGATACGAGTCAGCCCGGCGGCTGGGGCTCGCGCACGCCCAATCATTTCGAGTTGACCGAGACCGGCCGGGCCAGCCTGCTCACCAAGCTGGCCGACACCCAGGACGACAACGCCGAGGTCTGGGAAGGACTGCCCGGCTTCCAGTGGTACGCGCCGGTGCTGCGGGCCAAGGCCGGCAGCGAGGTTCTCGCCGTGCACAAGGACGCGGTCAACGACTTTGGCCGGCTCCCCCTCCTGGCCACGCGGACCTTCGGCGCGGGGAAGGTGCTGTTCATGGGAACCGACGGCGCCTGGCGGTGGCGGAAGGGGGTCGAGGACAAGTATCACTACCGCTTCTGGGGGCAGGTGGTGCGGTGGATGGCCTACCAGCGCAACATGGCCAAGGGGGAGACGATGCGGCTCTACTACGTCCCCGACCAGCCCAAGATGAACCAGACCATCTCGCTGCACGCCAACGTCATGGACCGCACGGGTGAGCCGCTCAAGGGCGGCGACGTCTCGGCGCTCGTCGAGGCGCCGTCGGGGAAGAGCGAGCGGGCCCGGCTCGCCTCGGTGGGGGACGAATGGGGTGTTTTTTCCGGTCAGTACACGGCGCTTGAGCCGGGCAAGCACGAGGTGACGCTCTCTTGTAAGGAGACGGGCGCGACGCTCCAGACCAGCTTCTTCGTGCAGGGGGCGGCGGCGGAACGGATCGGCAAGCCGGCCCGGCCGGAGGTGCTCGAGGAGATCGCCCGGGTCTCGCGGGGCAAGGTCATCGAGCCCGACAAACTCGATGAGGTCGTCCGATCGCTGGCCAGCCTGCCCGAACCCCCGCCCTCGGTCCGCCGGGTTCAGTTGTGGTGTCATCCCGTGGTCGCCGCGGGAATCGTCGTCCTGCTCGGCGTTTTCTGGGTGGGACGCAAGGTGATCGGTTTAGTATGATGTGTGACGAGAGCAGCTCCCACGGTCCTGGCCATTTGCGAGGTCAACATGAGTCTTGCTCAAACACAAGAACGATTGCAACTGCCGGAGACGCTGCGTGAGCAGCTTCTCGACTTTCGCCGCCGCGTCTGGTCGATCAAGCTGACCGAGGCCGCGGCGGCCGCCGTCTTCGGTCTCATCCTCGCGTTCCTGGTCCTGTTCCTCTGCGACCGGGTCTGGGAGACGCCCGTCTGGGTTCGCGGCGTGCTCTTCGTTGCCTCCTGGGTGGGACTGGCGCTCTTGCCCCTGGCGGTCTACCGCTGGGTCTGGCGCAACCACCGCCTCGATGAGCTGGCCAGGCTCTTGAGTCTCAAGCATCCCCAGGTGGGCGATCAGCTCCTGGGCATTATCGAGCTGGTGAGGAGCGATTCCGAGCAGGCCCGGTCGCGCGAGCTGTGCGAGGCGGCCATCGTCCAGGTGGCGGAGGACGCGGAACAGCGCGACTTTCGCGACGCCGTGCCCACGCCCCGCCACCGGCTCTGGGGCTGGCTGGCGGGCATTCCGGCGGTCGTGGTAATTGGCCTCCTGGCGTTCTACCCCGCCGCCGCCACCAACACCTGGCAGCGGCTCTTCGCCCCCTGGCGGCACACCCCGCGCTACACCTTCGCCGCGATCGAGCCGTTGCCGGCCAGAATG
>JBMFUH010000473.1:0-5741 GCA_049966735.1 Isosphaeraceae bacterium | reverse complement strand
AGTGTACCAAGATTCAAGCAAAATGAAATAGAAATTCGCCAAGACCGTGTGCGATTTCCAGATCAACGCGATTTCATGGAACGCGCTTCGTCCCCTTCGCAACAGCGTGCTTGATTGTCTTCCGACCACGTCGCGACTAACCAGTGAACCCGAGTCGGCTTGCCGCACGCCTGCTCCCGGACCACAATAGCTGCACGAGTCGCTGCCCGGCAATGCTTCGCGACGTTCTTCCTTTACGCTTTCCTCCAGGCAGGGAAAGTAGAATCCAGCAGATGACGCAGCCCGTGTCCGCCCCAGAGCACCCACCAGACAGGCCCTCCGCGCCGGAATCGTCAACCGAGAACCCTCAGATTGACAAGTCCGATCAGCGAGTGCGCCGGATGTTTGCTTCGATCGCTCGTCGGTACGATTTGCTTAACCACTTGCTCAGCCTGAACATCGATCGTTCCTGGCGGCGCTTCACCACCCGAACGGCCCCACCCCGGCCGGGCGTGCCCGTGCTCGACTGCTGCACCGGCACGGCTGACCTGGCACTGGCCTATGACCATGCCTCGCAAGGCCTTGCGCCGGTCGTGGCGACCGATTTCTGCCGCGAGATGCTGGATCTGGGGCGAACCAAGGTCCACCACCGGCAGGCAGAGTCGCGGATCCTGCTCATCGAGGGAGACACCCAGCGCCTGCCTGTGCCGGATAACACCTTCGGCGTGGTCAGCATTGCATTTGGTCTGCGCAACGTCCGCGATACCGCGCGCGGAATCGACGAGATGATCCGCGCGGCCCAGCCGGACGGCAAAGTCGCCATCCTCGAGTTTTCCAGACCGAGGGGCAGGTTCCTGGGACGGCTCTATCTCGCGTTTTTTCGCCACATTCTGCCCCGCGTCGGTCAGGCCATCGCCCCCAACGACGATCAGGCCTACCACTACCTGCCCCGAACCGTTCTCGAATTTCCCGACGGTCAAGACATGCTCGACCTGCTTGCTTCCCGCGGACTCATGGATCTGCACATGCATCCCCTCACGCTGGGAATCGCCACGCTTTACGTCGGCACCAAGCCGCGCTCGACAGCTCATCCCGCGAGCCATGAGGCGACGCCATGAATCGTGAAGCGACCCCTTCCGGAAACCTCCTCGACCTGGTCATGGCGCTCTCCGGCGCGAGTGGAGCACCGTACGCCTTGCGTCTGCTGCAGACTCTCTGCCGCGCCGGGCGGACCGTGCATCTGACCGTAAGTCCAAGCGCCGTGCACGTCTTCCGCGAGGAAATCGGCCTTCATCTCTCTCTCGACCACTTCGATGCTCAAGCCTTTGGCGAGCTCGCCCCGGGCCGCATTGCCTATCACCATCACGAGGATTTTTCGGCCGGCATTGCCAGCGGGTCGTTTCTCACCGGCGGCATGGTGATCATCCCGTGCAGCATGAGCACGCTCGGAGCGATCGCGCATGGGATCACCACGAACCTGATCACCCGCGCCGCGGACGTCCATCTCAAAGAGAGGCGCAAGCTCATCCTGGTCCCGCGTGAGACGCCGCTCTCGCTGATCCATCTGGAAAACATGGTGCAAGCCACGCGTGCCGGGGCGGTGATCCTCCCCGCCATGCCCGGCTGGTATCATCACCCGGAGAAACTGGAGGATCTCATCGATTTCATCGTCGGCAGAGTCTGCGACCAGCTCGGCATCACCAACCAGTTGATTTCCCGCTGGGGAAAGGACGATGATCCCTTGATTCCATGTTGAGGGAGCGTTTGGTCGACGAATCCGCAACGCCTCTTGGCCCTTGCTTCTCTTTCAGGCAACGTTCAACCTGAGGCTGTTCTGGGTGACAATGAGGGTTACTTGTAGGGTCCGCTGTGCGGACCGTTCCCCAGCCGATGCCCATGGTCCGCACAGCGGACCCTACAGGGGGATGCAAGAGCTGAAGGAATCCGTGGCCATCTGCTCCGTTCCACCCGACTGAAACTGAGTCATCCGCATGAGTCTTGCCGTCGCACGCGAATATCTGGATCTGGTTAAGTTTCACCATACGCTCTTCGCCCTCCCCTTTGCTTCTCTTTCAGGCAACGTTCAACCTGAGGCTGTTCTGGGTGACAATGAGGGTTACTTGTAGGGTCCGCTGTGCGGACCGTTCCCCAGCCGATGCCCATGGTCCGCACAGCGGACCCTACAGGGGGATGCAAGAGCTGAAGGAATCCGTGGCCATCTGCTCCGTTCCACCCGACTGAAACTGAGTCATCCGCATGAGTCTTGCCGTCGCACGCGAATATCTGGATCTGGTTAAGTTTCACCATACGCTCTTCGCCCTCCCCTTTGCGCTTCTGGGCGCGGCGCTCGCCGCCTGGAGCCCGGACGGTTGGCGCGGACGGCCGCAAGACTGGCTGGGCATCCTGCTCTGCATGGCCTCGGCGCGATCGGCCGCGATGGCCTTCAACCGGCTGGTGGATCGGGACTACGATGCACTCAATCCGCGGACCGCCGGCAGACACCTACCCACCGGCCGGCTCAAGGCCGCCTCCGTGGCCGTCTTCACCGCGGCGTGCGCCCTGGCTTTCATCGCCTCGACCCTGCTCTTCTTGCCCAATCGCTTGCCGATCCTCCTTTCGGTCCCGGTCTTGCTCTGGCTTCTGGGCTACTCCTACACCAAGCGGTTCACGAACCTGGCCCATTTCTGGCTCGGCGCGTCGCTCAGCCTTGCCCCGCTTGCCGCCTGGATCGCGCTACGCGGTGATGTCGCCTGGCCGCCCGTCCTCCTGGCACTCGCCGTTCTCTTCTGGGTCGCGGGGTTCGATATCATCTACGCCTGCCAGGATGTCGACTTCGATCGCCAGGCCGGTCTGAGGAGCGTCCCCAGGACGCTGGGAATTCCTCTGGCCCTCCGCGCCGCAGCCTTCTGTCACGCTCTCATGCTGGTCGCGCTCGTCGGCCTGGGACTGGCCTATCCGCTCGGCCGCATCTACTTTGCCGGCGTGATCGCGGTCGCGCTACTGCTCTTTTACGAGCATGCCCTGGTCCGCCCCGATGACCTGACCCGCCTGAACCAGGCATTCTTCCACGTCAATGTCGTCATCAGCCTGGGCCTGCTGGCCGTCGGCCTGGCCGACCTGATCCTCTGACAACTCACAACCGTACTTCGGAAGGCTCCAAATGAGATGCTGGTGTTGGCCGCCCTGGAATGAGTTGGCCACGTAATTTCTTGGAGTGCGTTTGTTGTCTCGGCCGAGACCACGTGCCAATCGCAAGAGGTCAAACGTTCCTCCGGCTTACCCATTTTGCGGCACGACACCGTCGCGAAGGCTGCCTGACTCCAGTGCATGCCGTGCAGGCGGGCCACACCGAGACGCTGGGCCTCAGCTTCCAGATGCTCGGCCAGGCCCACCGCGTGGTGGAAGCGGCGGCCGAACCGGGCCACCGTCTCCAACCAACTCTCGATGAAGACCTGGTAGACGGCGGCACCGCTGAGCGCCAGGGCCAGAACCAGCGCGACGACGACGATGACCGCCGTCGCCGAGAACCGGACCTCGACATCGCTGTCCCTGACACGGAACCTGGTTCCTGATCCCTTGCCGCCCCTCACTGGAGTTGATTGTGGGTCCCGCTGGCGGTGGCCGGCGCGGGGTCGGCGGCCTCCCGCCGTTCCTCAAGGCTGCCCAGGAGCCGCAAGAACCCGTCGAGGATCGTCAAGGGATGGGGAGGATTGCCCGGAATATACAAATCGACCGGTATGATGCCATCGACGCCATTGTTGACCTCGGGATGACCCCGGAAGATGCCGCCGGAGATCGCACACGCGCCGACCGCGATCACGATCTTGGGCGGGGGGACAGCCTCGTAGGTCTTCCGCAGTGCCAGCTTCATATTCTCGCTGACCGGCCCGGTGACGACCAGACCGTCGGCGTGCCGCGGCGAGGCGACGAACTGGATGCCGAATCGCCCCAGGTCGAAGACGATGGTGCCGAGAACGTTCAGGTCGGCCTCGGCCGAGTTGTCGCCCCCGGCGCTGACCTGCCTCAGCTTGAGTGAGCGGCCGAAAAGCCGACGCATCCTCAACTCCAGGGGTCGCGCAAGTTGCAACGCGTGCCCGCCGCGGAGGACCAAGTCCTCTCGGGTCCTCACGGCCAGACGGTAGTCCTGGGTATAGCGGATGGCGTCCTTCGGGCAGGCCTCGATACAGGCGGTGCAGAAGAGGCATTGGCCCAGGTCCAACCGCAGGCCCTGGCCATCCCGCGCCAGGGCGTCGGTGGGGCAGGCCTCGATGCAGGCGCGGCAACCGTCGGGGCACCGCGACTCGTCCAAGACGGGCATGCCTCGGAAGCGATCCGGGAGGGGAGGTGGATCGCCCGCAGGGTAGGAAATCGTCCGGCGGCCCTGCCGCAGACGCTCGCGGATGATCTTAATCATGAACTGTTCCCTGCCTTACAGGGTCGAACACATGGGGGACCAGCACCGAGTTTTCGAGATGCTTGTCCTCGTTCTTGTTCGACCCGATTACAAATCGTGCCCGCAGTAGGAAAGGTTGAAGCTCTTGTTACACAGGGGGAAATCCGAGACCTGCTGGTCCCGCAGCGCCATCGCCAATCCCATCCAGTTGTGGAATGACGGGTCGACGATCTTGTAATGCGCGAAGCGGCCGCTCGTGTCGGTGATGGCCACGTGGCAGATTTCACCCCGCCAGCCCTCGACCAAGCTGACCGCCATCGCGTCGGGCCTCAACGCACCGGGTTCCACGCGGATCGGGCCACTGGGGAGACCCTGGAGCTGCTGCTCGATGAACCGGGCCGAGCGGCGAATCTCCAGCTTCCGCACAAAGGCACGGGCGAAGACGTCGCCGGTCGGCCGCGTCGAGATCGGGATGTAGGCGAAGCGGTAGATCCCCGACGGAAAGTCGTGTCGGATGTCGCGGTCGACCCCGCAGGCGCGGGCGGCTGGCCCAACCAGCCCGAGATCCTCGCATACTTGGCGCGTGATCCGGCCGATATCCTCGAATCGCGACTGAACGGAGAGCGAGTCCCACAGCAGGTTCGCCGCGCCGGTGACGTCCTCCAACGCGGCGGAGATCAGGGCGACGAGCTGCTCGACCCTGGTCTCGTCGACGTCCCAGGCCACCCCGCCCGGCCGGACCAGGTCCCGTCCGAACCGGCTCCCGCACAGGAGCGCCGTCGCGTTGAGGAAATCGCCGCGGATGCGGCCGCAATACGAGGCCGTGGGCAAGAAGCCGACGTCGCCCGCCAGCGCCCCGAGATCCCCCGTGTGATTCGCCAGCCGCTCCAGCTCCAGCGCGACGCCGCGCATCGCCTGCGCCCGCAGTGAGGGCTCGGCGCCGGCGAGAACCTCGATGGCCTGGCAGTACGCCGTGGCGTGTCCCACCGAGGTATCTCCGGCGACCTGCTCCATCAAGTGGATCGTGCGCTTGTCCGGCCCGCCGATGATGGCCCGCTCCACGCCCCGATGCTGGTAGCCGAGTGAGACCTCCAGGTGGAAAACGTGCTCCCCGTGGCACTGGAAGCGGAAGTGGCCAGGCTCGATCACGCCGGCGTGGACCGGCCCGACCGCAACCTCGTGGACCTCATGACCCTCGACGCGGAAGAACTGGGCGGCAACCGGCGGGACGGAGGGCTCGAGCACCTCGGCAGCCGTACGCGACCAGGCATCGTGTCCCGCGCGATAGGACCGGTGGTACCGGATCGGCTTCAGCCAGGGGTGCCCTTGCGGGAGCAGCCCCCACTGTTCGGCGATCTCGCGTTCGAAC
>JBMFUH010000472.1:0-5747 GCA_049966735.1 Isosphaeraceae bacterium | reverse complement strand
ATCTGTTCAGATATGATTGGTCAACGCCTGTTCAGACAAACTATGTCGTGCGCCCTGACCGGGTGCGACAACGATTTCGCGGGTCAGCGGGGAAGTTCCAGGACCTCCAGATGTGAGGGCATTTCCTTGGTGTGATACACCTTCTGGGTCGCCTTCTGAAAGTCGCTTTCCTTAGCGGTATTGATCTTGACAAACGTCTGCGGGTTGCGGTCAACCAGGGGAAACCAGGTGCTCTGGATCTGAATCATCACCTTGTGACCGGCCCGGAACGTGTGGGCGACGTCGTTGAGCCGGAAATTCACCGGCGTGGGCTGATTGGGCACGAAAGGTTCCGGCGCGGCCAGGCTGTTGCGAAACCGGCCGCGCATCACATCGCCGCGAACCAGTTGCTGGTAGCCGCCCAGCGGCGTTGATGAGCCGCCCGCGGCTGGCTCGGGAAAGTCGCCGGGGTAGACGTCGATCAGCTTGATGATCCAGTCCGAATCGGTGCCCGAGGTTGAGACGAAAAGTCGAGCCTGGATCGGCCCTGCCAGAGTCAGGTCCTCCGTCAACTCGCCTGTCTGGTAAACCAGGACGTCCGGCCGGCGCGACGCGAATCGCTGATCCTGGATCATGTAATCGCCGGTCATTCGCTGGGTGATCTGCTCGAGGAACCCCACGGGCCTGGCGGGATCGCTCACGTACTCGTCGAACGCGGCGGCGTGTGAGTCGGTTGGGGGAGTTCCGCCGATTCGCCCCGCGGCATGGAGATAGAACGATCGAGACCGGACCTTGCGCGGAGGCCACGTGTCAAACCGGCACCACTGGTTGGTTCCAGTCTCGAAGACGTGCGCTTCGGGGAAGCTTGGCGACCCTTTCCCCTTAAGGTGATACTGAAAGAACGGGAACTCGATGTGCTCGCGAAAGTAGGCGGCGGTACTGGAGTTGAAGGGGATCGGCCCGAGGAAGGATCCGTCGTCGCGCGACCAGCCACCATGCAGCCATGGCCCCATGACAAGGATATTGGTTGAACCCGGGCTTGAGGCTTCCACATGCCGGTACGTCTCAAGAGCGCCATAAAGGTTTTCGGCATCAAACCAGCCTCCCACGGTCATCACGGCGGGCTTGATGTTCTTGAGATGGGGCCGAAGATTACGCGAGGTCCAGAAGTCGTCGTAGTTGGAATGCTGGAGCATCTCGTTCCAGAACGGCACGTCGTTCTTGAAGTATTTCGAGTTGGCGGCCGAGAGGGGTCCCATCTCCAGGAAAAATGCGTAGCCGTCAGGTGTTCTGTATTCAAACTGTCGGGAGGAGCTTGTCTTGGTCGGCTGGGGACGGGGATGGCCGAAGTTGGCGAAGAAGTTGAAGGCGTGGGGAAGGAAGAGCGCGCCGTTGTGATGCCAGTCGTCGCCGGCGAACCAGTCAACGATGGGGGCCTGGGGCGAGGCGGCCTTGAGCGCGGGGTGGGCGTCGATCATCCCCGCCGCGACGTAGAACCCCGGATAGGAAATTCCCCACATGCCGACCTTGCCGTTGTGGTTGGGCAGATTCTTGATCAGCCAGTCGATGGTGTCATATGTGTCGGTGCTCTCGTCGATGTCGTGAGGCCCGGTCTTGGCGTCCTTGTGCGGCCGCATATTGACGAATTCACCTTCAGACATCCACCGGCCCCGGACGTCCTGGTAGACGATGATGTAGCCATCGTTGGCAAAGAGCGGAGACGGGCCGATGTCCGACTTATAGGCGTCAACGCCATAAGGCCCCACGCTGTAGGGAGTGCGGCAGAGGAGAATGGGATAAGGCAGGGAGCTGTCCTTGGGCAGGTAGACCGACGTGAAGAGTCGGACGCCGTCGCGCATGGGAATCCGGTATTCGTACTTGGTGTAATGGGCCTTCACGGCCTCCAGGCCTTGTGCGAGGAGCGAAGATGGCCCGGCGGCCAGCCCCAGGACGAGCGCGGCGGTTGCGAGGGTGATTCGCGGGGTTGTTTTGACATTCATCGGCTCGACTCTCCCGATCTCCGGTTATTCGTTGTCGCGGCCTGCCGAAATGGTAAGTCGATGAGGAACGCGTCGGCAGGGCCGATCTTGGAATCGCTTTCTCGCGAGCGTACTGCTACGATGAGTTCGAGGAAAGAGGCCAGGGAGGGTTCGCGTCGGAAATCTGCTCCCTGTCGCGATTGATGAACAGTCGCTCATAGTCCCCTTGGGGATCTTCGAGAACGCAGGCCACAAGCGGATCTTCTCGAGTTCATGGAGTGGCCGAGCAGATCCATTGATCAGAAGGCACAGGATCTCTGCCATGTCTGAGGACAACCGGCTCTGGTACGTAGATGCAATTGTCTATGAGGTTCATGTTCGAGCATTCTTTGACAGTGTTGGGGACGGTTGTGGGGATTTTCAGGGATTGACCCAGAAGCTGGATTATCTACAGGATCTGGGAGTCACGGCGATCTGGCTCTTGCCCTTCTATCCGTCTCCCTTGCGTGACGACGGGTATGACATCGCCGATTACACCAACATCCACCCGCAGTACGGCAAGCTGGAGGATTTCAAGGCTTTGCTCCACGCGGCCCATGAGCGGGATCTCCGGGTCATCACCGAGCTCGTCTTGAATCATACGTCAGACCAGCACCCCTGGTTTCAGCGTGCGCGACGGGCCTCGCCCGGCAGCCCGGAGCGCGACTTCTACGTCTGGAGCGACTCGTCCGAGAGGTACAAGGACGCACGGGTGATCTTCGAGGATTTCGAGCTCTCGAACTGGAGTTGGGATCCGCTGGCGAAAGCATACTACTGGCATCGGTTTTATTCCCATCAGCCCGATCTTAATTATGACAATCCAGCCGTCTGGGAGGCGATTTTCCCGGTCGTCGATTTCTGGCTGGGACTGGGAGTGGATGGGTTGCGGCTTGACGCCGTGCCTTACCTCTACGAACGTGAGGGGACCAACTGCGAGAACCTGCCCGAGACCCATGAGTTCTTGAAAGCCCTGCGCAAGCACGTCGACGCCCGCTTCCTCGGGCGCATGTTCCTGGCCGAGGCCAACCAGTGGCCCGAGGACGCGGTGGCCTACTTCGGTGATGGCGATGAGTGCCACATGGCGTTTCATTTCCCTCTCATGCCTCGTTTGTTCATGAGCTTGCACCAGGAAGATCGTTTCCCGATCCAGGACATCATGGCGCAGACGCCAGCCATCCCGGATACATGCCAGTGGTGCTTGTTCCTGCGAAACCATGACGAGCTGACCCTCGAGATGGTGACCGACGAGGAACGCGACTACATGTACCGCGCCTACACGCGCGATCGCAGCGCCCGGATCAACCTCGGCATCCGCCACCGGCTGGCGCCGCTCTTGCGCAACGAGCGGCGGCGCATCGAACTGATGTTTGCCTTGCTCTTCTCGTTGCCCGGAACTCCGGTCATCTATTACGGCGACGAGATTGGCATGGGAGACAATATCTATCTCGGCGATCGCAATGGAGTGCGTACGCCGATGCAGTGGTCGGCCGACCGCAATGCGGGATTCAGCCGGGCCAACCCGCAGCGGCTGTATTTGCCGGTCGTCATCGACCCGGAGTACCACTACGAGACCGTGAACGTCGAGGCGCAGCAGGGAAATCCGTCGTCGCTGCTCTGGTGGGTCAAGCGGCTGGTGAACCTGCGCAAGACGTTTCGCGCGTTCAGCCGGGGGACGTTCCGGCTTTTGCGTCCCGCGAATACCAAGGTTCTGGCGTTCATCCGGGAATACCAAGACGAACGCGTTCTGGTGATCGCCAACCTCTCGCGGTTCGTCCAGTATGTGCAGCTCGATCTCAAGGACTACGCCGGGAGCATCCCCGAGGAAGTGCTGGGAAGAACACAGTTTCCCCGGATCACGGATGATTACTACATGCTGACCCTCGGTCCCCATGCTTTCATGTGGTTCGCGCTGGTTCCGCAACCAGAATCCATGGAGAGCATCATCGAGTCGTCCGG
Organism: Isosphaeraceae bacterium; assembly: GCA_049966735.1. Taxonomy (GTDB): domain Bacteria; phylum Planctomycetota; class Planctomycetia; order Isosphaerales; family Isosphaeraceae; genus Aquisphaera. The sequence goes on along the minus strand of JBMFUH010000472.1, from coordinate 1,794 downwards.
CGACCTCGAGATCGAGCCGCCCCTCTTGCGCGGTCAGAGACCGCTGGCGAAGCGGTTTCAACCCAGCCACTGGGACGAGATCGAGGCCCTTCTGCCGGGATACCTGCAGCGCAACAAGCTGATCCTGAATCGCAATGGCGTGAGCACGTGCGAGATCATACATGCCGCTCCGATCAAGGTTGACAAGCACGAGGTCTGGTACCTGCTGGTCCGCGTCGAACCGCGAGGGGCGCTCAGCGAGACCATCTCGCTGGGGTTGGCTTTCATTCCGGACGACCAGGTCGACGAGCTGCTTTTGCCCAGGGAGATGGCGAGTTTCGCCCGGATTTCAGCTCCTGAATCTGGCGTGCTCTGTGACGCCCTGGCGGTACCCGCCTGCTGCGAGGGCCTGCTGCGCGGCGCCCTTTTCGGCCGGTCGCGATCGACCGATGACGGTGTCATCGAAGCAACGCCGCTCGTGGCGCAGAAGCTGTTGTCCGTCGATGATGTGGTCGGCCTGCCGCTGGCGATACGCCGCAGCGCACGGCTCAACACGGCAGTCATCTACGGTGATATGTATATTCTCAAGATGATCCGGCGCATCGAGGAGGGGATCAACCCCGACCTGGAGATTGGACGCTACCTGACGACGCGGGAGGATTACGACGGTGCGGCCCCGGTCCTCGGCTACATCGAATACCGGCGGCGCGGAGTGGGCCCCATCACGTTGGGCGTTCTTCATCACTACGTTCCGAACCAGGGAACCGCCTGGCAGCACACTCTCGATCAACTCAGCCATTACTTCGAGCGGATGGCGGCTCTCTCAGTCGACCAGATACCGGCCGCGGTGCCGCTCAACGCCCAGGCTGATCCCTGGCGCGAGCTGATCGGCGGATACCTGGATACCGCCCGTTTGCTGGGGCTGCGGACCGCGGAACTGCATCGCACACTCGCCGCGAACACGACGGATCCTGACTTCGCCCCTGAACCATTCGGCAAGCTCTATCAGAGGTCGTTGTACCAGGCCATGCGCAACTTGACCGGGAGGCTGTGCGAGCGAATGACCCAGCACGGAGAGGACATTCCCCAGGCGGCTCGCCCCCTGGCCGAGCAGTTGCTGGCCAGCCAGGAGACGATTCTCCAGCGATTCCGCCTTATTCTCGACCCTGCCTTCGCAGGCAAGCGGATCCGCTGCCATGGCGATTACCACCTGGGACAACTCCTCTTCACGGGCAAGGACTTCGTGATCATCGATTTCGAGGGAGAAACCGCTCGACCAATCGGCGAACGCCGCACCAAGCGTTCTCCCCTGCGAGACGTGGCCAGCATGATTCGCTCGATCGACTACGCGGTCCAGAGCGTTCTCCTGGGCATGACCGACGTGCGGGGACGGCCACCCGGAATGATCCGCCCGGAGGATCGCCCGGCCCTGGAAAGCTGGGCCCAATGCTGGTACGAACATGCGGCGCGAGAATTCACCTCGGCCTATTTCGAGGCCATCCAGCCGGCCGGCTTGCTGCCGCGCTCGCTGACGGCCTGCCACAGCCTCCTGGAATTCTTCTTGCTCGAGAAGGCGCTCCTCGAGATCGACGCTGAACTGACCGATCGGCCGGAGTGGATGCTGATTCCCTTGCGAGGAACGATCCGGCTGCTGGGCCACGATCCCGCGGACCCCGCGCTGCGAGTTTGAACTCGGCAACCCGGGTCGTCCACTCAGGAGGTCTTTCGTTGTCAGTTGATCTACACTGAACCACTACCGGCTAGAGCGGTTTACCCATGTGTTGCGCACAGCCCCGCGAGTCGGAACCAACCAAT
>JBMFUH010000471.1:0-5752 GCA_049966735.1 Isosphaeraceae bacterium | reverse complement strand
CAGAGGCGCAAGAGTGCGCCTCTCAATTCCTCCATGCCCTGGCCGGTCACGGCCGAAGTTCGTACAAGACCGCAGTCTTCCAGAAACGTTCCACGAACCAGTTCGCGCGCCTCTTCTTCCACGAGACTTACCCAGGAGGGGTCGGCCAGATCGCACTTGGTTAAAACGACCAATCCTCCGGACAATCCAAGTAGTTGAAGAATCTGTAAATGTTCTCGCGTTTGAGGCATCACCGAATCATCCGCCGCGATGACGAGCATGACAAGGTCGAGACCAGACGCGCCCGCGAGCATGTTGCGAATAAACCGCTCGTGTCCGGGCACGTCGATCAGAGCAAGCTGGTAAGGTCCCAGCTCCAATGAGGCGAAGCCGAGATCGATTGTGATCCCGCGCTGCTTCTCCGCGGGCAACCGATCGGTGTCAATTCCTGTCAAGGCGCGAACCAAAGCTGTTTTGCCATGGTCAATATGCCCGGCCGTTCCCAGTACCAGGCTTCGCTCTCTGCTCGCCATTCCCGCCTCACCGCTCGATTCAGGAAACCGCCAGTGGCCAAATTCAGTCTAGCGGTTCCGTCGCGTCCTGGCGACCGTTCTCAACGCGGTTTTACAAGAGCTTCCTCGCTCTTTATCTGTTCTCATTATTATAATTAGAGCACGCCATTTGCTGCTCATAAACATTAGCCCAAGCAAGGAAATCATAGAACGCAAGCAGCGAGCAAAAAACAAAGCCTGGTTTCCCATCGAGGAAGCCCAGACGGAAAATGTAGGAATACAGAAACCGTACCAGCGGGCGCATGGGAAGTCTCAAGTAAAACCGCTTCAGCCATCGCTTGAATCGTTTACCCGGGCCGATGCCCGCGGGAATCGACTCGGTCAAGAAACGGTTAAACATAGCTGCTTCCCAGACGGCATAGCGGTTGTGCTTCTCGACCCATTTGGAAATCGTCGGATATGCATAATGGTCAAGCCGGCAATGCAAGCGTCTCACACAACCTGATAACATTACATGTTCATGAGCTTCATTGTCACCGGTTCGACCACCGGTTTTGTCGGGCATCTTCTCGTATCGACCAAGCTTGTGGCGGAACACGCGCAAGTTCCAGCATTCCGAGTAGCCACAGTGGCGAATACGTCGACCAAGAAAAAAATAGTCCGAGTTCAGGTAATAGCCGTCTGCCTCATCAGCGAGTATTCGCCGAGTAATCTCGTCGGCCAGCTCGGGCACGACGATTTCGTCGGCATCAACGATCAGAACCCAGTCGTTGCGCAGGGGCAGATTCTCCAAAGCCCAGTTCTTCTTTTTGGGATAGACACCATTGAAGTAGAACTGCACGACAGTCGCACCATGCTGGTCAGCAATCTCGACCGTCCGATCATCGCTTTGGCTATCGACGACGAAGACCTCATCCGCCCACGTCAGAGCAGCAAGACACCGACTGAGGTTCTCTTCTTCGTTCTTCACCGGCACGATGACACTGATGGGTGTCTTGGGAGACCTCAAGAGGCAGCTTTTCCCAGGGGCCTGAACAGATCCAGTCCACTGCTTATTCGAAGAATGCATTGATCTCTCCTACCCGGGCGCTACCGCTGTCGAACTCTGCGACGCAGGTCAAACCCTCAGGGGATGATGCAGGCAGGTTGGGGGCCCCCGCCCGATAACCAGCGATACACCGATAGCAGGGAGACCGCCTGCTGGTCCCAAGTATATCGGCGCTCAACAAGCTGCTTTCCATTCTGTGCCATCTGCTGACGCTCCTGCCGTGTCATTTCAAGAAGCTCACGAAGCCCTTGGGTCACTGCATCTTCCGTGGGGTCGACAACAAGAGCGCCTTGCGCGTGAGCCAACTCGGGGAAATGGCAGGCTGATGTGATCAGGCAAGGAACCGAGGCGGCCAGGGCCTCGAGAATGGCCATGCTGAATCCCTCACTGTAGCTCGGCAAGGTGAATGCATCAGCCGCCGCCCAGACCTTGCGAGCTTGCTCTCCGCTGACATGACCCAGATATGTGACACGCCTCGCTAGACTAAACCCAGCAACCTGTTCTCTGAACGGTTTCCAAGCTCCATCGTCGTTGCCGGCAATCAGGAGATGGAGCTCAGGGAAGTCAGACGCCACGCTTTTCAATGCCTTGGCCAGTAAGTTCAGACCCTTCTTGACATGCACGCGACCGAAAAAGAGAAGAATGAACTTATCTTTGAGTTCGGGATACTCGCTCTCGAGGGCAGAGCGTGCTGGTAGTGCATGAAAGAATTCAAGGTTCACGCCATTTGGGATCAAGGCGATGGGCACCCAGGGAGCAAGCCTGCGAAGATGTTCAATCTCTGGTTGGGCAAGAGCCTGGAGACAAGCAGCATGACGTAGGTTTCGATACTCAACAAGCGTCAAGTAGAGTGTCTTCTTCCACCTTTTGTGACGTAAAGCCCACGGCTCAGCCATCCCATGAGCTGTAATCAAGTAAGGCACGTGGCTCACACGAGCTGCTTTGGCCCCATTGCGAAGATGGGCCTGCCAGAGCCCGTGTATGTGGACAACCTCGGCTGACCGTACTGCGGCCTTGAGGTTCGTATCTGGTCCGGCTATCGTCAGCCCAGGCTCTACAGATACCGTATCAAGGCGTGACGGGGTGGGTGTTACGATTGCGACCTTTTCACCGTGCCGCGCGAGGGCACCTGTCATGCCCAGAATACTTGGTACCATCCCGCCGTCACGCGTTGGGTCCAGTCCGTTGCAAAGGTGCAGCCACCTGATCTCTTCACAAATAAAACTTGCCCTGGTATGATCCATCGATTGCCCACGTGTCTCGATCATTTTGTCTCGCTCTGTACAAGAGGCTGTTGAATCGAATGGCGCGATTGAGACATTGCCGCACTGACAGCGTCAAGCAGCCCATCCGCGAAGCGCTCAGGTCCCCAGTGGTTCACAATCTGTATTGCTCGTTGGCCCATCTCGTAGCGCTCGTGGTCGCTGAGACTCGACATCCAAGCAAGCTTAGCGGTCAGTTCCTCCTCATCAAATGGATCAAATTGAGCACCTGTTGTGCCTTCTGGGGCAGGCACTAACGTTTCGGCGCAACCTGCGCGGTTCGATACGAGAACAGGCAGACCCGCACTTGCAGCCTCATTGACGACGAGGCCCCATGGCTCGGATAGACTGGGAAGGACAAAGGCAGAAGCTTGAGCATACCAACTCGTAAGCTCATGGGATTGGAGAAAGCCCGGGAGGTGAAGGGCTTTGGAATAGGCGGTACGACCGATGAAGTTGCAGAGTCCTGGAAACTCAGGCCCATCTCCACATAATACAAGGTCCCAAGACTCAGACTCGGAGACTCGGTCACGATAGGAAATGAAAGCCTTGACCAAGCGACCCAGATTCTTTTCAGGGGCGAAACGGCATACGGATAGGAAGAACGGTTTATCGGGAATGGATCGTGGGCGACTGGTGGACTTACGCCAGAGTTCCACCTGATGTTGATAGTATGAGTTGTCAACGGCGTTGTACCCGAAATTGATGAGGGATTCTGGCATTCCAAGATCGGTTAAGTAGTCGCGGTGGCGAGGTCCACCCACAAGCGCCGCGTCGAATAGTCGCATCCGGCGTCGCTTAATCATCTCTCTCCACCATGACCGATTCCGGTCAATGCGCTGGCTTTCAGACATCAGGATAGCTGGTCGCCCATTCCGTCGTGCCCACACTGCACCAGCTACGGATTCTGGCCGCGCATAGCCAGCAACGGCTAGAACATCGGGTCGGTCGCGGTCCAGCGCCGCCGTAAAGGCCCGAGCGCAATCGCGAGCCTGTAGGGTCTCAAGGACGTGGTCCGGGAAAAGCGTGATCCACTCAAATGGCTCAATTGTCCTTGACGGTTTCCAAGGATAGGTGCGCTCGCTGCTCGCTACCTCGTAGGCAAGCAGGATGCCTCCTTCCCGACCAAGCCGCTGTGCGAGTGAGCGCAGCCGCGCCAGGTGATAGGGACCAAAGTTCGTGAAGCAAACAGCCATAATCATGATCACTACCTCAGCATTCAGAGCTTGGACGCACGAGCTTGGGCAAGCGCCAATCAGTTCCGCGCCGAACGGACGCCCTGGTGTAACTCAATACAAACGAGACCAAGCTGTCAGTTTATTACTTTATATGTGACAGCGTTCTCTGTTATAATCAGTTTACGTGCCACCATCAGCTCCTCCCTGCACACATCGATCTTCTGGTTTACTACGTATCGTTACCTTGGTTGCCCACCAAGCTTTTTCAAGGGGAGCACCGGTACTCTCCCTCAACCGACCCCTCCAGGACCGCAAACCCAGACTGTCCACTGATTGATAAGCCTATGTGAGTAGTGCTGCCGTACCCTTGCCGCGAATCTCCAAACTTCCATTTCCAACAGGTTGATCCTCAGTGCCTTGGCCAAGCGGAGGTGAGACGAATCTCAGCGCGACCCAGAAAAACACAACGATGGGACACGTTGTGAAACCCCAGTTGTAGTAGAACCAAACCATAGGGTCGTCGCAGACAACCATGAACCAGGCATTATAGAAAAAAATGGCCCACCAAAACTGGGCCCAAGGCAGGTGCGCGTAACGGCGGAAATACTCATACGCAGAGCGGAGCAAGATCGCCACGCATGCGAGGACGATCCCCGTCCCGACTGCTCCGCCGTTAAGCTGGGTGGCTCCCAGAAGGCCAATGGATGGACTCGTAAAGTCCTCATCCCGTTCCAATTCCGACCCTGCTATCCAGGCGGCAATCCATTGCTGACGACCGAATATAGGCTTGCTGGGCCAGAGGACTCGCGGGATCATCGTGGTAAACGTGCGTAGGTAATTCGCCCCGTAGTCGAAATCCGACTTCTCCGGTACAGTATCCATCATCAGCAAAAATCCGCCATATTCTTCTGTTTCATATGTAATAAATGCCGGCTCTTCTTCCGGGTCTTCAATATTAAGGCTCTGCAGGATCCTCTCGGGCTTGAACTCAGCAAGGTACTGGGCAAATCCAGTGAGCGAACGCTCATATGTCGTGTTGTTTCTCCAGCCGATTGCGAGTGCCACGACCAAAGCGCCCGTAAACGAAGTAACCAGCAAGACAAGCCAGGAGGGTCTTCGCTGGCGTGAGATGTAAAATACACAGACCGTACACAGCACACCGATCAATGAGTGCGAACGCTTGCCGTTAAACATCCAGATCGACACGTATGAAAATGCTACACCCAACCCCGATATGAGAAAAACGTTATAAACCAAGGGAGAAGTCCGAGCTGTGACGATAAGCATAATAGCCGCGACAAGCATCACAAAAGGAAATGATTGAAGTAACGACATCTCTGCTGATACCGGCTCTGAGCTTTGCCCTCCCGTCCGGACCATGACACCAGCACAATATAGTCCCCATAGAATCAAAACGGGGCTGATCACGGTGACGAGCGTGCATGACCAACTCTGAGGAGGCTTCGGAAGCACGGTCGCAAGACGAGGGCCAAAACGTAGATGATAAACTATTAAAAACCATATGAGCCCCCAAAGCGCTCTGAAGTTGGCTGCCATGACGACTGCACTACCATGAGCACTCACGGCCCATTCGTGATAAGACAAGGCCTGCACGATGTAGATCTGTGCATAACCAACTAGAAAGAGCCAGACGGGAGCGAAGGGATCAAACCTGCGCCAGAGAACCTGGATCAGAAAATAGCAAGTGATCACGCCAGCCGTGACGAACACAAGAGAGCGCTCATCCATAGCGCACCTCGTCCCTGATCGCCG
>JBMFUH010000470.1:0-5753 GCA_049966735.1 Isosphaeraceae bacterium | reverse complement strand
CATGAACCTCGTGAGCATCAGTTGCGGCGGGCTGGGCGACTGGGGATTCGGCCGGCTGCGCGATCGCAACGCGCCGCTCCACGTCGTCTTCGGCGTCTTCGCCACCGCCGCCATTGCGTCCGTCGTCCTTGTTCTCCTGATCCGGCCGCGCCACGACCTTGCTGTTCGGGAGCAACTCCTCCGATGATGAAACCACGCACCCTGCTCGCCGGACTGGAATGGTCCCTCGGCGTTTGAGCTTGCGACGACAACCGGGAGCGTTGGGCGCTCAGTTCTCGGTCTCCCTGGGAGAAAGCGGGACCGCCTTCGGGAATTGTTTCTGGCCACAGCGGCCACAAAGCCACCGATAGCGCCAGCCAACCCGGTAGAGGCGGAGCGGATATTCCTGACCGCAGGAGGAGCAGCGCCCACGGAGGGATCGATCGTCGCGCTTCCGTGATTCTGAAGACTGCGTATGTTCCCGCGACTGATGACGCGGTTGTGTGCCCAATTGATCGATTTCGTGGAGAAGCTCCTCGGCCTCGCGGAGGCGTGACTTCAGGGCGTCAAGGTTCTCCCTGGCCTGAGCGAGGTCGCCAGCCGGAACGCAAGCTTGAGTCGCCTGGGAAAGGCGGTCAACATCCTGACTGAACAGGACGACGATTCTCTCCTCGAGCGATTGCCGGCGAGATGGGGAAGGCCCGCTTTCCATACAGCTACCTTTCTGTTTTCAAGAAATTGAGATGAAGTCAAGCTTCATCGACCATGTTGAGATTGAAAAGACTCCCTGCTGCCGCAACATGCCGCGACCAGAAGGTGACATGGCTCACCTGGCGGATCATCATGTCCCGTGTCGACAACGGCGGTCACTCGAGCATGGATACGTTGCTCATCGTGGAAAATCGAGCTACACCTGATGGTCGCCTGGATGGGAGAGGTCGGGGCAACCGATCAGGATCAAGTTGACGGGGACCGGAGCAAACGGTAATGCAGTCCTCAAGGCAAGCCGCCGGCAATAGCCAGCTTGGCGGCCGATTCGTTACCCAATTGCCACACCGCAAATCATGGTTCTGCAAACTCTTACAAGTGGGCGATGAGGGACTCGAACCCCCACTTCCCGCGTGTCAAGCGACTTATTCACCCACGTGCTTGTGCGAAAAATCCTGGAATTCAGTGCATTATGCTCACTTCTGGGGTCTTGTGCAACGGTATTCAAGCAGCTTCGAAAATGCTCGCTTCCTCGCGGTATCACCGGGTTCTACCGGGTTCTCGATCTCAGACGCCAGGCGGGCTTCCGGAGCGATAGGCTGGTGTGAAAGCGATCGATCCAGTCGTTGCATCGGGAATCGGTTGGCGGGGGGCTTGCTTGCTACGAGTCGGCGGCGGAAGTGCAAAGCGCCGCACTTTTCAAGGACCAGCCACCGTGGGCATCCCGTTGTTTTCCACAGGTGCGAGCCTGGAGCGAGGTAAAACTGGGTTGATCTCACCACCCCGAACATCTGATTTCGGTGCGAAGCCCCAGGACGCGTCAGGAGCGCCGAAGCCAGGGAATGTCCAATCACTAGTCCGCGCTCGCAACCGCCTCCACGGGGCGAATAGGCCGCTTCCTGGGGTGGTCATTCGTCGTTGCCCTCCCGTCCTGTCGGCTCTCGAGGCAGGTCGATCGTTGAAATCGGCCGCGCGATGAGTTGCAATACCCAATAGAAGCGACCTCGTGCGTCGTTTCCTCGGCGGCGATGTGCCGATTCGGATTGATCCGACCTCTATTGAAAGAGGACAACATGAACTTCAGTTCAATCCAGTTTTTGAGCGCCTGGCGCGGTTGGCGGGCCTGGACCTGCTTGTCTGTCCTTCTGGGCTTTGTCCTGGGCATGTCGTCGGGCGTCCGCGCGCGGGACGACAAATCGCTCATCGACTCGTGTCGCTATGCCGACGACGCGGCGGCGCAGGCGGCCTGGGAGCCGATGGCCGGCACGCCGCCCGCCGTCGTCGCCACGATCGACGGGGTCAAGGCGCCGCGGCTGCGCTGCGCATTCGCGGGCAAGTCGATCGAGCGGGCTTCGTGGGATCACCGCCTCCATCTCGACCTGTCGTCCTGTCGTGGACTCCAGTTCCACTTCCACTGCCGCGACACCGCGCCGGTCTCGCATTTCAGCCTGTACCTCCAGAGTGGCAATCACTGGTACTCCACCACCTTCTATCCCGAGACGTCCGGCTGGAATACGATCACCATCGACAAGTCGAGCATGGGAATCGAGGGCGCTCCCGCCGGCTGGAGTGCGATCCGGACGATCCGGGTCTCGGCCTGGCGGGGTGGCGACGGGGATACCGAGTTCGCCCTGTGCGATCTCCGCAAGGTCGGGGAGCTGGGCAGCGATACTCTCGTGGCCCTGCTGCGGTGCGATTCGGCGGCCCGAGAGCAGCCCGACGAGGTCCGGTCGATCCGGCAATTCACGGCGACGGTGGCCCATGCTCTGGCGCGTGCCGGCGTCGGCCATGCGACTCTGAGTGATCTGAATCTCGCTCCCGAGACGCTCCGGCAGGCCAAACTGGTGATCTTGCCCTACAACCCAACCATGCCCGAACGGATCGCGGACGAGCTGGCTTCCTATCTTCGGACCGGAGGCCGGCTGATCTCTTTCTACGGAATGCCCACGCGCTTGCGTCCCGTCGTGCAGATCAACTCCGCTGGGTATGTGAGGCCGGACAAGCCTGGCGCGTTCGCCGCCATGCGCTTTGTGACCGGTGCCGTACTCGGGGCGCCCACGGTGGTCAGGCAGAAGTCCGGGAACATCAACGAGCCCAGGCCCGTGCCCGGTTCCAGCCGGGTGGTTGCGGAGTGGCTCGATGAGTCGGGCCGAGCTACCGGCCATGCGGCGATTGTGGCCTCGTCAACCGGTGTTGAGGTCTCGCATGTGCTGCTCGACGACGATCCGGCTCATAAGTCCCGGATGCTGCTGGCTTTGGCCGGCTCCCTCGTCCCGGAAATCTGGCGGCGCGCGGTCGACGAACGACTGGCGGGCCTGGGTCGGATCGCGGGGTATCGGGATTTTTTGTGGCGGCTGTAAGCGGTACACGGACGCCTGGTACGTCTACAGATGGGACATCGCGGGGTATCGGGATTTTTTGTGGCGGCTGTAAGGCTCGGTTCCAGCGGGCCCTCGGCACCCCACTTACGCACTGGCCCCAGGACGTGCTCCCAGGCGGCCCGCGCCGGCAGGCGTGGCTCGACTGGCGGCGCGACAACATCACCAAGGTCGTGAAGGCCGTCAGCGAGCAGGTCCGGGCGATCAAGCCGAAGGTCAAGCTCTCCGCCGCCGTGTTCCGCAACTGGCCGACCGACCGCGACGCGGTCGGCCAGGACTGGAAGCTCTGGTGCGAGCGCGGGTACCTGGACTTTGTCTGTCCCATGGACTACACCGCCAGCACCGCTCAGTTTGACACCTGGGTAAGTCATCAGCGCGAGTGGGCCGGGCAAACGCCGTGTTATCCGGGGATCGGCAGCTACCTCCTCACGCCCGAGCAGGTGATTGGCCAGATCCAGGCCACCCGCCGGCATGAGATGCGGGGGTTCACGGTGTTCAATTACGACACCCGGATGGCCCAGACACTCTTGCCGAGGCTGAGCGTAGGGACCACTCGCCGAGCGGGGCCGGGTTCGCAACCGCGGTGATTTCAGGGATTGGAGATTCGGTGCAACCATTGCTCATGGATCTGGCGCAGCTCGCGCACCAGTTCCGGATGGTCTCCGGCATGGTTGCGCGTCTCGCCCAGATCCTCAGCCAGATTCGACAGGAACAGCGGCGCCAGCGGCGCGGAACGATCTGAGCGGCTGGTATCCCGAGGGTTGCCGATGAGCTTCCAGTCGCCCCGACGCACCGCCCATTGCGCCCCGGCGCCGCGGCCGACCTGCCAGTGCACGACCTGGTGCGGGGTGGGCGCCTCGGCCGAGGAAATCACCGTCGCCAGGCTTTTACCATCGAGATCCGGATTGAGGGGTGCAAGGCCACAATACGCGGCGACCGTCGGCAGCCAGTCGCAGGCGTGGGCCAACTGTCCTCGAACTTCACCCTGGGGAATGTGCCCTGGCCAGGAAATGATCGCCGGAACGCGGATGCCGCCCTCGAAGAGGCTGAATTTCGCCCCCCGGTACGGCCCGGCGCTGCCCCCACCGCCATGCGCCCGTTCCTCCGTGGAGTAGCCGTTGTCCGACTGGAAGAGGATGATTGTGTGCTCACGCAGCCCCAGCTCGTCAAGCTTGGCGATCAGGCGGCCGATTCGCTCGTCAAATGTTGCCACGAACGCGGCGTAGAGGTTGCGCGGGTACGGCAGCCGAGCGGTCTTTTCCAGCCAGGCCGGATCCCCCTGATACGGGTAGTGCGGCGTGTTGAGCGCGAAGTAGAGAAAGAAGGGCTGATCGCGGTGGGATTCAAGGAACCGCGCCGCCTCCTCGACCATCAGGTCGGCGAAGAAGCGGCCGGGGCGGTGGATCTCCACTCCGTTCCGCCAGAGATCGTGACGGTTCGGGCCTTGCCAGTAGAAGAAGTGGGAGTAGTTGTCGATGCAGCCGCCCATGTGGCCGAAGGAGGAACTGAAGCCCTGGCCCAGAGGCATGGTCTCCGGCGTGTAGCCCAGGTGCCACTTACCGATGTGCGCCGTGGCATAGCCGGCCTTCTGGAACATCTCGGCCATCGTGACCTCGGTGGTGGGCATGCCCGCCTGACCGCGGGTGGAAGGCGCGTTACCGGGCATCCCGGCGCGGAGAGGATAGCGCCCGGTCAGCAGCCCGGCCCGGGATGGTGAACAGACAGGGGCCGCGGCATAGAACTGAGTGAACCGCAAACCGCGACGGGCCAGCGCATCGATCGACGGAGTGTGCAGGTCCGTCGCGCCGAAACAGCCGGCATCGATCGAACCTTGATCATCGGTGAGGATGATCAGCACGCTCGGCGGGCGTGTCCGGTTCGCGGCTGAAGCCTCTTGCGCCAGCAATCCAGCGGTGCAGAGCAGGAACAGAGAGATCACTCGTTGCCTCATCATGGAACTCCCAGGAGAGCGGCGGATGCTCTTTCGTACAGGTCTCGCTTGTACGCCCGGCGGGACTTGCGCGTTGCCACGGATGCCAGCGTGGCGGAACGGAATTCATTAATTCATTCCGTTTTCCTTTCCTCGCCGGCGGGGCAAGTGCGTTGCCACGGACGCGGGCGTGGCCGGTGTGCAGCCCAGTCATCTCGGCCGAGTCTACCCGATTGAGCGCGGTCTTGCAGGAGGACGGTAGGCGTGGTGCCTGTTTCCCTCGGTTTCCAGCCGGTGACTTCTAGAGCGGTTTACAGTCGGCTTGCGCACTGATCAAATATCGTAGGGTCCGCTGTGCGGACCAAATGCTCCGGCCGTCTCCCGGCGCGCCGGGACTACGGTGAGCTATCGACCCGAAAAACGCTCTAGCCCCGCGGTCGGGCCTCGCCGACACGACGATATGAAGTCAGTGCCCCCGAGTTGGCATCCGACGGATAGGTTGAAACCGCCTTGATCGACGGCGCCTCGGCTCGCTCCAAGACTTGCAGCAGATCCGCCCGCTTGTCAGCTATGGCCTGGAGCGCCGCCTTCCTCCTTCGGTCGAGGAGACCCAGCATACCGGCCTTGGTAAAAGCAGGGGTTTTCGCATGCTCGACACGAAACCCCTCCTTGAAACCCCTCCCAGTAAGCCCCCCTTCGCAGAGAGACCGTCCGGCTTTCAGGCAGCGTTTTTCGGCTGGTTTTCGCGTGCTGCCTCC
>JBMFUH010000469.1:0-5753 GCA_049966735.1 Isosphaeraceae bacterium | reverse complement strand
TGTTAAAGTGGGCTAACGGCGACGAGTGACCTCCAAGAGGCCGGGAATTGCTGCACGGTCGTCAGCTTCGATTTCGCCGTTTCCATTCTCCCCGGTTGGCACTCGACAATCTTTCCTCCCTACTTCGTCACGGGAGCGATCTTCTCCGGGCTGGCCATGGTGCTCACCCTGCTGGTCCCCCTCCGCAGGCTCTGTAAGCTTGAAGACGTGATCACGATCACGCACTTGCAGAACATGTGCAAGCTGATCCTGACCACCTCGCTGATCATTGGCTACGCCTACGGGACCGAGCTGTTCATGGCCTGGTACGCCGGCAATCCTTACGAGATGTACACGTTCCGGAACCGGATCCTCGGCCCCTACGGCTGGTGCTTCGCGATCATGGTCCTGTGCAACGTGCTGATTCCGCAGCTTTTCTGGACCCGCTGGTTCCGGACGACGCCCTGGGCGATGTTCATCGTGTCGCTCTTCGTCAACGTGGGCATGTGGTTCGAGCGGTTCGTGATCGTCACAACCACCCTGCACCGCGATTACCTGCCGTCGAGTTGGATGATGTTCTATCCCACATGGGTCGATTACCTCCAATTTGTGGGGGGCTTCGGCCTGTTCACGACACTCTTCCTGATCTTCATCCGGTTTCTGCCGATGGTGGCAATCAGCGAGGTCAAGGGCTGCATGCCCGAGGCGCACCCGCACCACCGGGCCCCCCAGTCTCCGGCCGAAGACCCGGTTGACGGCTTGTTCGCGGAGCCGGAAGTCCGGCCGCCAGCCGGTCCGGTTTATGGACTGCTGGCTCGATTTGCCGGGCCCGGCGAATTGCTCGACGCCGCGCGCCGGCTCCGCGCGGCGGGGTATCGCTCCCTCGACACCTACTCGCCGTTCCCGATCCACGGCATGGAGAAGGCGTTACGGCTCTCCCGGTCGCGGGTTCCCGCATTTGTGCTCGCGGGCGGTACGTTCGGCCTGGTCTTCGCCCACATCGTCCAGTGGTATGAAAGCACGATCTCCTACGCCCTGGTCGTGGATGGCAAGCCGTTTTACAGCCCCGAAGCTTTCGTCCCCATCGACTTCGAGACGATGATCCTCTACGCGGCCATCGGCGCCGTCGTGGGGATGCTCTTCCTCGACGGCTTGCCCCGGTTTTACCATCCGGTCTTCCGCGGCCGGTCGTTTCCGCGGGCGACCAACGACGGGTTCTTCCTGACCGTGGAGTCGCGCGACGCAATGTTCGACAAGGTGGCGACCCCGGCCCTGCTGGCAGAGCTGGGGGGAGCGGAAGTCCAGTTCCTCAAGGCCTGAAAACCCAGGCAAGGGGTCGTGGTCGCCCCCTGACGATCACGACGCCTGGCGCAGCAGATTGTCCGTTCCTTCGAGTCTTGATTAGGTGACAGCGATGAAACTGGTGATCGTGGTGCTAACCCTCCTGACCGGTGTGGTCGTCTCGCTCATGGGATACCGAGGAACCGTAAGCGAGCGCCGACCATTCATCATCATTCCCGACCAGGTCGTGCAACCCAGGTACGAGCCCCAGGGAGAGAGTGCGTTCTTCAAGGACGAACGCGTGCTCCGCACCCCGCCAGCGGGAACTGTACCCTTCGGGGGAGCCGATTACCAGAGCGATGCCGGCTCACCGCGGGAAAACCCCGACTTCCTCCAGGCGGACGACCGCTACTATCGCGGCAAGAATGGAACGGCCTGGGTCACGACGATCCCCGTGAAGCTGGACATGGCCTTGCTCAAGCGCGGGCAGGAACGGTTCGAGATCTACTGCCTTCCCTGCCACGGAGCGACCGGAGCGGGAAATGGGCTCATGACCCAGTACGGCCTGGTCGGCGTCGCGACCATCACCGATGAGTTCCACTCGCTCACGATGTCCGTGGGTGAATACTTCAATATCATCACCAACGGCAAGGGGCGAATGCAAGGTTACGGCCCGCAGATCAAGGTGCGCGACCGGTGGGCGATCGTCGCCTACGTCCGCGCCCTGATGCGGAGCCAGAACGCACGAATCTCGGACGTGCCCGACAGCCATCGAGGAGAGCTGAACCCATGATCCACGCAACACCCTCCCTGGAGGTGGCAAGCTCACCGACAAGCCGCGGACGCACGCTCGTCGCCGTTCTCCTGGCGGGATCGATCGGTGCGGCCGCCGTCTCCCTCACGCGCTGGGCGGAGGACCCGAAACGCTGGCTCTACTCCTATCTGGCGGCGTTCGTGTTCGCCCTCACCATCAGCATCGGCGCGCTGGCTTGGCTGATGCTCCAGCACTTGACCCGCGCGGTCTGGTCGATCGTGCTCCGGCGAATCCTCGAGAACCTGACCCGGCCGATCCCCTGGCTGGTGCTGGGGTTCAGCCCCATCGCACTCCACCTTCCCCTGATTTATGAGTGGGCCGAGCCTGGTCGCGCGGCCTCCGACCCGGCGCTGGCTCGCAAGGCGGCGTGGCTCGACCCCACCTTCTTCAATATCCGGTCGGCCGTGTACCTCGGAACCTGGGCCATCCTGGCCACGCTTCTGGTGCGGATCTCGGCACGTCAGGACGAGACGACCGATCCACGGTCAACCGGCCGCATGCGGACCATCAGTAGCTGGGGG
Organism: Isosphaeraceae bacterium; assembly: GCA_049966735.1. Lineage (GTDB taxonomy): Bacteria > Planctomycetota > Planctomycetia > Isosphaerales > Isosphaeraceae > Aquisphaera. The sequence goes on along the minus strand of JBMFUH010000469.1, from coordinate 3,158 downwards.
CTGGCCCTGCTGGCGCTCACCTCGAGCTATGCGGGATTCGACTGGCTGATGTCGCTCAGCCCCCACTGGGCTTCCTCAATTTACGGGGTCTACGTCTGGGCCTGTTCTCTCGTAAGCTCGATTGCCGCCACGATCGTCCTGACCCTGGCCCTCCGGGGCTCGGGCCGGCTGGGACGAGTCGTGTCCACCGAGCACCTGCACGACCTGGGCAAGCTGCTCTTCGGCTTCGTCGTGTTCTGGACGTACATCGCCTTCTCGCAGTATTTCCTGATCTGGTGCGCCAATTTCCCCGAGGAAACCCGCTGGTACATCACCCGGCGGTCGGGCACGTGGAACACGGTCTCCTGGTGGCTCTGCTGCGGACACTTCGCGATGCCGTTCTTGCTGCTTCTCTTCCGGTCGATCAGGCGAGACGCGTTCTGGCTGGGCTTCCTCGCGGCCTGGGTCCTGGTGTTCCATTACCTGGACATCTACTGGTTGATCATGCCAGCGCTGTATCCCGAAGGGGTGCAACCTGACTGGCTGGACGTCTCGCTGCTGGGGGCGGTCGTGCTCGCCTGTTCGGCGATCGTCGTTCATGCTTGCCGGACCCGGCCGATCATACCCGTTGGCGACCACCGTCTTTCCGAGTCGATTGCTTTCCAGAATTCCTGAGGAGCGGTTCCCATGACGCCAGGTCAAACCGCTCCCATTCCTCCAATAGCTAGGATCATTTCCAGATGAGCGACCCATCCTCCATCCAGCCTTCAACCCCCAGGGCTCCGGCCGAGAGCCAGGAAGATGATCCCTCCGAAACCCGGCGCACCCCCTTGCTCCTGGCTCTTGTACTGGGCCTTTCCAAGCTTGCGGGGGTCGTGCTGGTCGTTTACCTGACCTACTATTTCACGACCATCTTCGCGCATCCCACTTCCCCGCCGCCAGCTCTCACCGATGAGCAGGTGGTCCTCGCCACGAAGGCCCAGGACCTCCGCGCCCAGGGGCGGAAGATCCTCACGTCGTACGGCTGGACTGATCCGGTCAGCAGGAGCAATCTTCATATTCCCATTGACCGAGCCATGGAGTTGCTTCTGGCCGAGAGTACCCGGCCCGCAGTCCCCGTTGCGGCCGTCCCTGGTCCGGTCGCAACCCCCGGGAACCCCGGACCCGCCGCGCCGAAGTCCGCGAATGGCACAAAGCCCCCGGTACCTAACGTGGTCGTCGCTCCCCCTCCTGCTCCCAAAGGATTCTCTCCGGAGTGGATGTATCGCAGTGTCTGCATGGCCTGTCACGACAGCGACGGCCGAGGCAAGATCGTCAAGCTGGCCATGCCCACCATTCCCGATTTCACCGACCCCAAGTTCCATGCGTCCCGCACCGACGCCGAACTCACTCACTCGATCCTCGAGGGAAAACCCTCCACGGTCAACGGTGTTCAGGTGCCTCTGATGCTCTCCATGAAGGACAAGCTGGCGACGACTCACATCGATGTGAAAGACATGGTCGCCTTCATGAGAGGTTTCAAGGGGGGCAAACAGGTCGTGTCGGCAACGCCCACCACGCCGCCGACCACCACGGCGGCCACGCCGTCAACCACCACGCCGTCAACCACCACGGCGGCCACGCCGTCAACCACCACGCCCTCGACCACCACGGCGGCCACGCCGTCAACCACCATGCCCTCGACCACCACGCCCTCGACCACCACGGCGGCCACGCCGTCGACCACCACGGCGGCCACGCCGTCAACCACCACGGCGGCCACGCCGTCAACCACCACGCCCTCGACCACCACGGCGATCACGAACGTGGCGGCCCTTCCTCCCGCGTTGTCGGTTACCTCGGCGAACAAGGCCGAGGTAGCAGCGAAGCTCCAAGCAGCGAGCGCCATCTTCAACACGACCTGCATCGCCTGCCATGGACCCGACGGCAAGGGAACTCTGGTCAGAGCCGCCATGCCGCCAATCCCCGACTTCACCTCGGGCGACTGGCATGCCAGCCGCCGCAGCAGTCAACTCGTGACGAGCATCCTCGAGGGCAAGGGAACTCTCATGCCCCCCTGGAATGCCAAGGTCACCCCCGAACAGGCACGAAATCTGGTTCTTTACGTGCGTCATTTTGGAGGTCCCGACATCCTGGCCAAGGAAACCGAGGGAGAAGCAGCCCCCGCCTCTGGTCCATCGCTCGCCGAGTTTGACAACAAGATGAGTCAGCTCAGGCAACGGTTCGACGATATCGAAAAGCAGTTGCATGCGTTGTCGACTGTTCGATAAGCCAGGGGGCCGACAAGCCAGAGGGGCGACCTGCCGGCTTCTCCGTGCAGGTCGTCCCTGGTCGTTCGGGATGTTCCCCGATCACGGGGTGGCGGTGCCTCCCGCCGGAGCAGGCGCTGGCAAGGGTTCCAGGTTCGTGGCCCGACCCTCCTCGGCCTCTTCTTCCGCGGCCTTGGCCTTGGCTGCCGCCTTGTCCGCCGCTTGCGACTCATCACGCAGTTCCGGAATCGGCTGCGAGAAGATCTGCCGCTTGGGGGCGTGCTCGATCGGGCCGCTCGCCGGTGGAACATCGTGCCAGCGGCGGAAGAAGGCCTCGATCTTGGACTGCTCTTCGGAGGTCATGAGAGCTCGCACACGCATGTGGGCCAGGACGTTCTGGTAGTTCGAGAACGGCCGCTCGCCAATCGCCCGGGCGTTGTGACAGTAGCTGCAATACATATCGAAGAGTTGCCCGCCAGTGACCTCGTCTTCCCACTTCCCGCTTGTCTCCTCGCCCTTCCGGACCCTGAACCGCAACGGAGCGGGCGAGTCGGAGACGTCAACCGGTGGCGTGTAACAACCGACGGTTGGCAAGACGAGGGCCATCAGCAGCAGCAATCCCCCGTTTCGGAACACGCGATCACGAAGGCTTTGCATCGCTGTCTCCGTCCTTGGAATTGAGGACATCGGACATTTCTCCCTCTTTCTTCGACCCACCCTTGATTTGTTGACCGCTGCCCGCCCAGGAATCACCAGAACCAGGCCCATTGGGCCATGAAGAGGTTGTCTTGAAGAGGATGATGGACCTCTTGATTGATCTCGTAGGCCAGGTGGAGAACGTTGCTGGCATAGAACCAGTAGTTGATGCCGAATGTGTACTGGTTCGTGTCCACTGGTGCGGTACCCGGCCCGAACTGCGTCAAATCCAGC
>JBMFUH010000468.1:0-5755 GCA_049966735.1 Isosphaeraceae bacterium | reverse complement strand
GCGCCAGGACCGGCAGCGAGCCGATCATGCCGGCGTAGCTGGTGCAGACCATCCGCGCCGGGTCCTGCACGCCGTATTTTGTCAGAGCGCCCGGGTTGAGGTCGCGCGGGGTTCCGGCCCCCGTGTCGCTCGGGCAGGCGAACGTGGACACCACGATCGAGTGGACCGTGCTGTTTTCCCCGCCGATGATCGCCAGGTTCTGGTTGATGGCGTTGTACAGGGTGGTCTGTTCCAGAAAGCCGAGCGCGAAGACCTCGATGCTTTTATCGACGATCGACGAGGTGCAGGGCGGATGCGGGCCCGAGTAACGAGGATCGTACGACTTGATCCGGCCCGGCGGCAGCGAGCCGAAGACGTCGTGATACGCATGCAGGGCGAGGCCAAGCTGCTTCAGATTGTTCGCACACTGGGCTCGGCGCGCGGCTTCTCTGGCCGATTGAACGGCAGGGAGAAGCAGTCCGATCAGGAGAGAGATGATCGAGATGGCGACGAGCAGCTCGATGAGGGTGAGGCCGTAAGCTGCCCCGAAATCTGGGCCCCAGTTCCGGCTGCGGTTCGGTGACATAGGGTCTGTTGAACACTTGCAGCAGCCCCGTGTGAGGCGTCTTGCGCACGTGACGAAGAATTCAACGAACATGGCGTCAATACACAATTCTGCTTCTCAACCTACCTGCCGGGGGGAGTACTACGCAGTCCTGGAGAGAGATCTCCATGGGGGTTGCTAAAATCCATCTCCTCGACATGTCCAATCTGCCAAGGATTGAAAAGAACTCGGGTGACGCAACTCCCTCGCCAGCTTTGGCATAGGGGGGTACTTCGACCAGCGCGACACGCGGAGAGCCCGCATCTCCCAGTTGTGTAAAGGCACGCGCGGCCCGTTCGTACTCCGGGATTACTGCTCGGCACGCCGGGCAATCGTTTCGGTAAAGGAGGATGGTCCACTTGCCCTTGTCAAGCATGTCACCCACATCAATGTGTTTGATCAGGGGGAAAAGCTTGCCAACCCACCGTTGCGGGTCGATGACAACGGACGGATCGGTCACGGCCGCCAAAATACCCCAGGGGATGCCCGTCCACAATGTTATCGTGCAAAAAAGCGCGAAACGATCAGGATTCGATCGAATGGACCGAGGACGGGAAGCTGGAGGGGGATGGAAAAGAAACAAGACAACCGCGCAACCGAAGTCGAGGGAAAAAGTGTATCCTGGACGGACGCTCAGAGCCCCGAAGCATCCACAAGACGCTTCAAGCCTGAGGGCCTTCTGGAGTGAGACGCAAGCGAGAACAACGAACAAGGCCAGGGCCCCGAGCCGCGTGGGGCGAGGATGGAATCCGGTCACCAACCAGAGGCCAAAAACCCACTCAAATTCGATAATGGCGATTTGAAGCGACAGCGGCGCTGCCAACGGGTCGCCAAATGAGGTGGCTGTAAGCGCGTACGCCTTCAGGACCCCCGCCGAGCAAAGTAATAACCCCAGGAGGATTGCAATTACCGAGTATCGAGAGGTGGGAAACAAACTTGGGACCCTCGACCTTAATGATTCCCTCGTGGCCTGCCGAGCCACTTGAATACAAAACTAAGAGTGAATGCAAGAATTGCCGCACCAGCAGCCCAGACGGTGATACCATATCGTCCTAGCCAGTTTGATCGACCGACAAAATAGTCTCCAAGGCCGTAAAACGCGAGAGTAAATTCACGCGGTGGCGGAGAATCGTAAACCCACCTGTCCACTTTGAACGCAATCCGCTCGTTTTGGCCGTGGGAGTGACGCGTCTCTGAGGTAATCTCCGTGGGAAACGGAATCTCGGGCCCTGTTGAATACACAACGGAACCGACGGCATCGCTAGTCTTCTGGGGATCGCCATCGGTCGTCGTGTGCAACTCGAAGTCTCGAACCGCCCAAGCTCGCCCCGGATCCAGAGAGACGATCCCACTTATATGCACCTTCCGCTTTCCGACTGCCGGGCCTCTGCCGGAGCGAGTTGGTGTTTCATATGTGCGATCATAGTCAATTGCGAGCCTTATAACGCTTTCTCCGTTCGAAGTAATTCGGCTTACGTCGCGAATTGTGAGGTCCTTTGAATCCATGGCCTCACGAAGATCTATCGGACCCGCCCTGAATGCGCAGTGTACAATCGATTCCTTGAACCTCCTTAGAAATGCCTGGAAGTTCCCCGGAGCCTTTTCCGCCTGTATATAAAACGGAGGACCCACTGACCTGCTTCTTAGTACATAACTTTCACCCTTACCCATGAGGATCACCTGGTGCATGAATTCCGGGGTCCCCCGCTCAGCAGCCTCCGCGCGCCGGTCCTCACAGTACTCTAGCTTCTCAACTCCATCGTCCGCTGCGTAAGTAAATCTCGATGAGCTGTCGCGCACTTCTCGCGTTTTCGCCAAGTCACTTGGCCGAAAGTGCCGGGTCTGGACCCCCTCGACTTGCACACGCGAGATGGAACTAGCCAACGAAACCAGGGCGTGTCGGTAACTTCTAACGAAATCTTCTTTTGAGATGCCGTCGCCAGCCAGCGATGGAGAACGGCAGCACGAGATGCAAGCACCCGCGATCGCGACAAAGAGGCATCGACTAAAGGTAGGATGGCGCCGTTTTCGGTTGGTCCGGGTGTGTGCCTCGGACGGTTTGGATCGAAGCCAAACTATCAGTACAGAGAAAAGAGGAAACAGACGACGACCCATTGGATATTCTCTTCCACAAAGACTCACTTACTGGAGCAGTGTTACATCTGCGCCTCGAACCCCAGGGAGAACAGTCCGATAGCCAGTCGAGTGTCACACGTGGCCCACCCTTCTGTACTGCTGGGCATGGGAGACAGCTCGGCGCGCGTGGTCTCCTTACCCCGCGCAACGACGAAGAGCGTGGCACTTGGGAGAAGACTGGGGGTGAATATTGGACTGGGCGAGGGAATCCCGCGTCGTCATGCTGACATGTTTGGCCGCGGCCACAGCCGCATCGAGCAGCCTCCGGGCGGAAGATCCTGAGACAGCTTCAGCAGTGGATCGAGCAGGACAGAAGATCCGGCAGCAACTCTTCCCTGCTGGCAATGCTAACAACGGCAAGATCGTCCGTCCACCCGGCCGGAAGGTCCCCAGGCTAAGCGATGGACTTCCTGATTCACACTTCAGGGTTGGACACACACCCAGCCGATCCACGGGTCGACGTCTTCGCAAACGCAGGTTTCACAGTAATCTTCGCCCGGACACGCATCGCCCGGATTAAGATCCGGGCAGTAGTATGGAAATTTGTCAAATATGCAATCGCAAGATGCCGCCGAAAGCGGTTCGCTTGCAAACGCAAAACTGCCAGATCCAGCGATCAACGCAACTCCTACTGCAGCAGTGCCGATCCCCGCGAGGAAGCGTGAGACGAGTCGAAGTGATCTGAATTTCGGGTCGGACATTGATACCTCCCTTGAATGTGGAGCGATGAGCCCCGCTTAAGAGAAAGCGATGAACAGTCGTGAACCTTGTCTTGCAGCAAATCTTTCGCCGTCAACAGATGCCATCCCATTCTTCCCCCCTGAGTGGGGCGCTATCTCGAACTGGTATCCGGGCGGCGTCCCACCACCGTCCCCTCGATTGAGAGATTTAGCTCCCTCTGCCGGTTGTTTGTGAGCAGGATAACAGCACCCTTGAATTCCTTCTCCTCCCCTCCTGTGCTTACCAACACTCCGAATTGCTTTGTTCTGTTCGGCTCGATTACAAACGGCAGTTCGCTGTGGGTGTCGGGTATGCAATTGCATGTTGTTCTGCATCCAACAACCCGCACGGCATTTCTTCCGAGGTTCACCAGCTTGAACGAAACAACGAAGTAGCGGCCGATCTCCAGGCTACCGAAGGATTTTGTATAGCGATCCGCGATTAACGTATCGCCTTTCAGAAACCTCAAGGCCCCCGAAACCGATCCCGTGCTGGCGACGCCCCACGCCAGGCAGCCAAGGAGGGTCAGGTTAAAGGAAATGAGAGCGGCACCCACGGTCGAGAGGCCGTAGATTCGCTCCATGCTTTGCTTTTCGCCGCCAGAGCGGACCTCGGTCGGGGCACCGAAGTTCATTTCGTCGGTGGCAGTTGTCATGGTCGCGCTGGCTCTCCCTTTCACCGAGCTATCTGGCGTCGTGGTCTACTGAGGATTGGAGGATCCCGTCGACCCATTTGACCTATTATCAGCGCCTCGCTAACGTTACGCGAGCGGTGATGTCGATGACAGACATTTCGTTTGGTGCCGTCGCGGTAAGCAGTTCGGACAAAGGGGGGGCTTTCCTCTCTTACGAACAGACGCATCTACGGGCCGCGAAGCGTGGGAGGAGCCAACAGGATCATCCGTCGAGGCTGCAGTGAAAGGCGATTGCTCGGTTATCCGACACCATGATCGTGGGCCAGGTCGCAAACCGCCCCACAAGAAAATGCGAATCTGACGCGGTGACAAGCTCAATATCTTCATAGTCGAACCCCTCGCCGGGACCGACCGGACATCAATGACGCTTAGATTGTCTAAGCGACGAACCTCGCGGTCAAGGCCCAACTTTTCTCCACTCCTCTTTTTTTTCGAAGAATCATGATCCGGCCTTCCCGGCGAAGGGAGCGAAGCAGCGATGCCATGGTACCCATTGCAATCGTGGCCGAACGAACGGCGCTGGATCTGGGCGACAATTGCCTTCTGGCTCGTCATCCTGCGTGGGCCGGCGTTCGTAGAAAATCTACAAGCGAGGCCGCCCAGCAAACTCGTCCCGGATTTCTTCCAGGAGTACGCCTCGGCCAGGTGTTGGCTCGAAGGAAAGGCGGTCTACGGCGACTACCATGAGTCCGTCCGACGCTACCTGGGGGGCCATCTTGACGACCGTCGTTCTCACTTCACGGTCAACGCTCACCCGCCAGCATCGGTTCTGCTCGCCCTACCATTTGCGAAAACTAATTTCCCGAAGGCCTTCCTCGCCTGGAACCTCGTCTCCCTCGCGGCGCTGGCGGCAAGCCTTTGGATCGTTCAGAAGCAGCTCAAGATTCCTCTCCGCGCTTCCTCTCTGGCTCCGCTCGTGGCGCTACCTGTCTTGTGCTATCCACTCTGGGAGCATTGCCGGCTAGGTCAGCTCACGCTCATTCTGCTTCTGTTTGTCACCGGAGCATGGGCGGCGGAAAGGTCGGGTCGACCGCTTCTTGCCGGTGTCCTACTTGGAACGGCGACATCCATTAAGCTTTTCCCGGCCTTCTTGCTCATCTACTATGCGCTGCGATGTCGCTGGCGGGTAGTGGCCGGGGGGTTCTTGACGATTGGGGCCCTGTTTGGCCTGTCGTCGGCGATTCTGGGTTTCGAGGCTCATCGAACGTATTTCACCAGCGTTCTGCCGTCGATCCAGTGGTTCCGCGTGGGCTGGGACAACAACTCAGTCTGGGGATTCTGGAGCCGATTGTTCGACCCGGCACCTGAGCACGTACGGGACCGCGCGCTCACCGAGCCGCTCTTTTACAGTTCTACGTTGGCCGTGGCCCTGTCGCTCGTTTCCTCGGCGGCGATCACCGCGGCGCTCGCCTGGGCGGTACGCCGCGATGCTACGGGCCGCAAGAGCGACCTGACATTCGCGCTGGCCGTGGTTGCCATGCTGCTGGTCTCGCCGATTTGCTGGGACCACTATCTTCTGCTGCTCCTGGTCCCGCTGGCGGTCGTCTGGATCGAGCTGCCGGCGACCTGGTTCGCCAGGACGCTTTTGCTGGTCGTCGTCGCCACATTCTGGCTGGGCTACC
>JBMFUH010000467.1:0-5789 GCA_049966735.1 Isosphaeraceae bacterium | reverse complement strand
TGTGATCATACCTTCTCCCCCTGGGAGAAGGTGGCCGGGACGGCCGGATGAGGGAGAATCACCATCCCATCGTGTGTGCCCCAGGCCCTCATCCGTCCCTAGGGGGCACCTTCTCCCCACGGGAGAAGGAAATCGTACCGCGCCCGTATGCAACTCAATGGTAAACCGCTCTAGACGGAATCTATCACCTAAATTCACATGATATCACTACAGAATACTATCATGCGCATCAATTCTCAGTCATTTCTCAAAATAAAACGACTGCTTGCCCTGGCCACGGTACTCGGGCTGGCCTGTGGTCTCTCCCCCTCCGGTCGCTCCCTGGGTCATGTCCAGGGGCTCTCTCACGTCCCGGTCCGGCGCGCTCTCTTGCCCGTCACGATCGTCGCCGCCGGCCGCCTCGAGAGTTCGGTCCAGACGGTGATCCGTTGCGAGATGGAGAATGTCGCGGGTCGGCGCTGGCCCGATGGCCGGTCCGCCTCGGCGGCCATCATCGAGATCGCTCTCGAGGGAACGAAGGTCCGCAAGGGCGATGTCCTCTGTCGCCTGGACGCGTCGCAGCACGAGGAGATGGCCCGTCGCCAGCGGATCGTCGTTCTCCAGTGCCAAGTCCTGCACCGCCGCGCCCAACTTGACCTTGAAACGGCGCGGGCTGCCGTGAAAGAGTACTTCGAAGGCCTGTGCACGGTCCAGAGCCGAGACCTCCAGGGGCAACTTGCTCTGGCTGATGCCGACGTCGCCAGGCTGGCGGACCGTGTTTCATGGTCCCAGCGCATGTTCGACAAGGGATATGTTTCCCGGGCTCGACTGGCAGACGACACGGCGGCGCTCCAGCGTGCGAACATCAAGCGCCAGCAGATCCAGAGAGAGCTGCGGAATTTCGAGAAGTTCGAGTCGGTTGATACTCGGAGGTCGCTCGAGAGCGCCGTGGCAACGGCCCGCAATACCCTCACGTTCCAGACCCTGAAACTGCAAGCCGAGGAGAAGCGTCTTGCCGATCTGGAGCTGCAAGTCGCTCGGTCGGTGATTCGCGCTCCGCACGACGGGATCGTGGTCCTGGCGCACAAGCCCAAGCGGGGAGTGAGGATCGAGGAGGGGCTCTGGGTCCGGCGGAAACAACCCATCATCCTGTTGCCAGACTGGGCCCGCCTCGAGGTTCAGGTCGAGATCCACGAGCAGCTCATTTCCCGGGTGCGCCCGGGGATGAAGGTCCAGGTGCGACTGGAGAGCGGGGGCGAGCAACTCGATGGCGAACTGGAGTCGATCGACTTCCTGCCTCTCGTCGATCAAGCCACCCGCCACGGCATCGACATCAAGCGATATCTCGGGCATGTCCGGCTCGATCGGGCCCCGCGCGATCCACGCCTGGGGATGACAGCCGAGGTGACGATCGAGGCCGGCGTCCGCGAGGGAGCGCTCGTGATTCCCTACGAGGCCCTGGGCACCGAGGGAAGCGATCACTTCTGCGACGTCCTCAACGGCTCTGGAATCGAGCGGCGCCAGGTCACTGTGGGTGAAGTCACTCCCCTCCTGCTGGAGGTGACGCGGGGGCTCAAGGAGAACGAAGAAGTGATGCTGCTGGGCAAAAGGCGTCCGACCGGTCGCCAAGGCGTGAGTCAATTCCTGCCGACACATGAACAGCTCCCCGATAAGGAAGCGAACTGATGAACAAGCGAGACGATCATCACGCTGGTGTCGGAAGTCGTCTGAGGCTGATACCGCACACCGAACGCTGGCGCCGGCGAACCCGGATCGCACTCTACTCGCACGACACGATGGGCCTGGGCCACATGCGGCGAAACCTGCTGATCGCCCAGGCCCTGATGCGAACGCCCTCGCCACCGATCATCCTCATGATCGCCGGCGCCCGGGAAGCGGGGGCGTTGCCCATTCCGCCGGGAGTCGATTGCCTGACGCTTCCCGCCTTCGGCAAGGACACCGAGGGCCGAACCTGCTCCCGTCACCTGGAGATTCACCACTCCGAGCTCGCCGCGCTGCGCTCGCGGACGATCGCCGCCGCCATCGATACATTCAAACCTGATGTCTTGATCGTCGACAAGGTTCCCAGGGGAGCCGGGCACGAGCTGGACGCGACCCTGCGGAACCTCTCCGAGCATGGCCTGACTCGCTGCGTCCTGGGCTTGCGCGACGTGCTCGACGACGCCGAGACCGTCCGCCGCGAATGGCGCGAGGCGAAGACCGAAGAAACGATCAATGAGTCTTACGACGCGGTCTGGGTCTACGGCGACGCCGCGCTCTACAACCCGGTGCGCGAGTACGGCTTCTCCCGGGAAGTGGCCGCTAAGGTCCGGTTCACAGGTTACCTGGATCAACGGCTGCGGCTCCTCGCATCGGCTCAAGACGACGGCAATCCCGGTCTTGATCTTCCCGATGGGCGGATCGCGCTCTGCCTGGTGGGGGGCGGCCAGGACGGCAGCGAGCTGGCGGAGGCCTTTGCTCAAACGACCTTGCCCGCGGACATGACGGGCGTCTTGCTCACCGGACCTTATCTTCCCGCCGAATCAAGGCAGCGCGTCCTGCGCGCGGCGGAGCGGAGCAACCAGCTTCGCGTCGTCGAGTTCCTCACCGAACCGAGCAGCCTCTTGCGGCGGGCCGACCGGGTCATCTCGATGGGAGGGTACAACACCGTCAACGAGATCCTCTCGTTCCGGAAGACCGCGCTCGTCGTTCCCAGAATCAAGCCCCGACTCGAACAGCGGATCAGGGCCGAACGACTGCGCGACCTGGGCCTGCTGGACATGCTGCCGCCGGACCGACTGTCTCCCCAGGCCCTGGGAGACTGGCTGCAACGTGATCTGCCCACCCCCCCCTCGGTTCACGATCGCTTCAACTGGAAAGGCCTGGACAATCTGCCCGGGCTGGTCGACGAACTGCTGGCCGCTCCGCCCTGGAAGGTGCGGCATTATTTCCCCGAACCCGAGAACCCCCATGCCACTGAGAACCTCTATGCCACTTGCTGATCCCCTTCGCGTCGGTTATGTCGTCAAGCGCTATCCGCGCTACTCGGAAACCTTCATCGTCCGGGAAATCCTGGCCCACGAGCAGGCCGGGACCGACATCGAGATCTACTCGTTGCGGCCCACCAACGACGGTCACTTTCAGGACCTGATCGCGCGCGTCAAGGCCAGAGTGAACTACCTCTATTTCCCGGCCGACGGCCTCTTGCCCGAAACCCTGGCCGCCGCATCGCTGACCGCCAGTCATTTCTGGAAGTCGGTGACGGAAGCAGCCCATCATATTCCCGACATTCTGACCGCGCTGGGCGAGGTCCAGGATGCCGAGGCGCGTCACGTCTACCAGGCTTTGGCCCTGGCTGCTGATGTCAAGCGAAAGAGACTGAATCATCTGCACGCCCCTTTTGCCAGCGAGGCAACCACGGTCGCTCGGCTGGCCGCGGAATTCGCGGGCATCACCTACAGCTTCACGGCCCGCGCCAAGGACATCTTCCACGAGAGCGTCCAGGCCGACGACCTGGAGCAAAAGATGCGCGACGCCTCCGGCGTCGTGACCATCAGCGACTTCCATCTCGACTACCTGCGCGAGGCCTATGGCTCGCTGGCGGACAAGGTGATCCGGGTCTACAACGGCCTGGACCTCGAGGAATTCCCCTACACCGAGCCGCGGCAGCGTCCGCCCGTGATCCTGGGCGTGGGCCGGCTGGTCGTGAAAAAGGGCTTTGGTGATCTGATCGACGCCTGCGGACTGCTGGCCCGCCGCGGCCTGCGGTTCGAGTGCCGGATCGTCGGCGCCGGGACCCTCAAGCCGGAGCTTCAGGAACAGATTGCACGGCTGGGGCTTGAGGACAACGTGGAACTCGTGGGACCGAAACCTCAGTTTGAAGTGATCGAGGAGATGCGGCAGGCCGCCGTGTTGGCGATGCCCTGCATCGTCGCCCCCGACGGCGACCGCGACGGCCTGCCCAACGTCATCCAGGAAGCCCTCGCCCTGGGAACGCCCGTGGTCACGACCGACGTGACCGGAATCCCCGAGGTCGTCCGCGACGGCGATACCGGACTTCAAGTCCCGCAAAACGATCCCCAGGCCCTGGCGGCGGCCCTCGAACGCTTGCTCCTGGACGCCGACCTGCGCGTGAGCCTGGCGCGCCGGGCCCGCAAGATGATCGAGGCCGAATTCGACATCCGCCGCAACACCGCACGCCGGCGCGCCCATTTCCGAGGCGAAATCCACGCCCCTCGCCGCGTCTTGATGGAGGTCTCATGATGCGCATCGCCTATGTCTGCACCGACCAGGGAATTCCCGTCTTCGGCCGCAAAGGTTGCTCGATCCACGTCCAGGAGGTGATCCGCGCCATGATCGCTCAGGGTGCCGAAGTCCACCTCTTTACGCCCCGCGGTGAAGGGAACGTCCCCGCCGGGCTGGAACCGGTACGGCTTCATCTCCTGCCGATCGCCGATCAGAAAGATGCCGCGCTCCGCGAGCAGGCGTCTTTCCGGGCCAACAGCGCACTTCGTCAAGCGCTGGCGATGAATGGACAATTCGATATCATTTATGAGCGTTATGCACTCTGGAGTCATGCCGGGATGGACTTTGCCCAGGCCGCGAGGATTCCAGGCATCCTCGAGGTGAACGCGCCCCTGATCGACGAGCAGCGCCTGCACCGCGTGCTGATCGACCACGCCAACGCCGAGTGGGTGGCCCACCGCGCGTTCGGCAACGCCACGGCGCTCATCGCCGTTTCTCGGGAGGTCGCGGCCTACCTGCGGCAATATCCTCAAACCGAGTCGCGGGTGTGGGTGATCCCCAACGGAGTGAATCCCGAGCGGTTTGCAGGCGCCCATGCGTCGTCGGAGCGCTCGGAGGGAACCTTCACCGTGGGGTTCGTGGGCACGCTCAAGCCCTGGCACGGCGTCTCAACCTTGATCGAGGCGTTTCAACGGCTGCACGGCCAGGATGCAGCGACCCGGCTGCTGATCGTGGGCGATGGCCCCGAGCGGTCAAAGCTCGAGGCGGACGTGAAGCGCCGCGGGCTGAGCAAGGCGGTTCACTTCCAGGGGGCCGTCGATCCGGCCGAGGTTCCCGGTTCCTTGAGATCGATGGACGTCGCGACTGCGCCCTATCCCAGGCTCCCGGGGTTCTACTTTTCACCGCTCAAGGTCTTCGAGTACATGGCCGCGGGAAAAGCCGTCGTCGCCAGCCGGATCGGCCAGTTGACCGATCTGGTCGAACATGAGAAGACAGGACTTCTCTGCAATCCAGGCGACGCGCGGGACCTCGCTGAAGCCTTGACCCGCTTGCGCCAGGAGCCAACGTTGCGCGATCGTCTGGGACAGGAGGCACGAACGCGCATTTGCCGCGACCATACCTGGAAAGCGGCTGTTGACAAGATCTTCGATCTGGCGGAGCCTGCCTTGCCAGCCGCGATTCAGCCGGTGGGGGCCTGTTCATGAGCCGACCTCGCACGCTTCCGGAAAGCCTGCCCGGACTCCGCCATCTGGCGGTTTTCCTCGGCCCGTTTCTGGCGCGCCAGCGGGGTTTGCTCAGCGTCTCGCTGCTCGCCCTCTTCTGCGAGGTGGGCCTGGGGACGCTCGAGCCCTGGCCGCTCAAGTTCATCTTCGATCAGGTGCTCGGCGCCAGGCGGCGCGCCGGCTCGAGCCTGGCGCAGTGGGTTGGCCAGTTCGATCCGGCGACCGTGGTCACCGCGGCCGCGCTCGCCCTCGTGCTGATCTCCGGCCTGCGGTCCCTGGCCGACTTCTTCAGCACCGTGGGGTTCGCCCGGCTCGCCAACCGCGTGCTCGCGGAGGTCCGGG
>JBMFUH010000466.1:0-5790 GCA_049966735.1 Isosphaeraceae bacterium | reverse complement strand
GCGGCAAAGGGCAGGCGACGTAATCCCTTACCTGATCCTGGCCTGCAACCGCGTCAAGTCGCGTGAAATTCCGGTGGTGTTGGGCGAGAAGTGTCCAAGATTCCGATCTTGTCACTGAAAATACGATCGAAGGTGCGATGACAAGATTGGAATCTTGTCCCACAATACGAGTCGAGCTGAATCGCATTTTTCCGGAGAAACGGCATGGCTTTGTCCCAGCGTCGCCCGCGCCTGGCATTGACGATGGGAGACGTGGCCGGTATCGGGCCGGAAGTGATCGCCCGGGCCTGGGCGGACCCGGCGCTTCACTCCCTTTGCTCACCTCTGGTCGTCGGTGATGACGGCGTGCTTCGCAAAGCGCTCTCGCTGGTCGGCTCGACCGCCAAGATCCAGATCATCCGCCAGCCCGAGGAAGCCGAGCCGCAACCGAGGCTGGTCCCTTGCCTGGCGCCTTCGTCAGCAGTGGAGCCTGGCTCGCTCGTCGATCTGGCGCCCGGCCGTGTCGACGCTCGTGCAGGTCGAGCAGCCTACGAATACCTGATCGCCGCAATCGATCTTGCGCTCGAGGGACAGATCGACGCTATCACGACGCTGCCGCTGAACAAGGAGTCGCTCCGCCTGGCGGGCATCGCGCATCCGGGGCACACCGAGATCCTCGCCGAGCGCTGCGGCGTGACCGATCACGCCATGATGCTCTACCTGGCGGCCGACGCGGGAAACGTGGAACAAAAGCCCGGATCATCCCGTCCTGGACTGGGCGTGGTGCACGTCACGCTGCACGTGGCGCTGCGGCAGGTCTTCGACCTGCTCTCGACCGAGGCAGTCGCGGCGAAGATCCGCCTGGCCGACCGGGCGATGAGGCCCTTGACCGGCGGTCGTTCTCCTCGGGTGGCCGTCTCGTCGCTCAATCCCCACGCCGGCGAGAACGGCCTCTTCGGCGACGAGGAAATCCGGATCATCCGGCCGGCGGTCGAGCTCACCCGCGCCTTTGGGTTCGACGTCGACGGGCCATTTCCCAACGACACCCTTTTTCAGAACGCGCTCTCGGGCGCGTTTGACGCCGTGGTGGCGATGTATCACGACCAGGGGCATATCGCGCTCAAGACCGCCGGCTTCCGTCGCGCCGTGAATGTCACGCTCGGCCTGCCCATCGTCCGCACCAGCGTGGCCCACGGCACCGCCTTTGACATCGCCTGGCAAGGCGTCGCCGATCCGTCGAGCCTGATCGAGGCCATCCGCGTGGCAGCGAGGCTGGTGGCGGGACGAGCCGCCGGCCACGACACGACTCAACTCATCGCCGGACGATCTCAACACTGACCCACTCGGCCTCGATTGTCCCCGGCCAGATGGAGCGGACCTCGGGATCGGTCCAGCCCAGGTCCGGGTCGGCCTCGAGCACGAGTCGCACACGCCTGGACCCGGGGCGGCCGATGGCCTCCTTCGGGACGGCCTGCACAGGGCCGATGGGCAAGGTTCGCGATCCGGATGGAACCAACGAGGAATCGCCCCGGACGATCCCCTGGCTAGAGACGACGATCGACCCGGCGGCGAATCGGCCGGGAACGCCTTCGATCTCGAGAAACGCTTGGTGGGCCAAGTCGCACGGCAGAGGCGTGGCGACAGTCAACCGGGGCGGGTTGCGAATCGTGAACTTGGAATTCAGGTGCAAGAAACGGGCTGTCCCGGCGTCGCCCATTTCCTGGTTCTCCAGCCAGATCGACCGGGCGATGACCTCGCCGCGCGGCTCGTCGGGGAGGGTCAAAAGCGCGGAGACCTCGAGACGCGGGTCAAACTCGAAGTTGAAGGGAAGATGAGGCAGGTCGATCTGCCAGAGATCGGCCAGGTTGCAGGTCCGGACACGGCTTTGAAGCACGAGCCGATGCGGGCCATTGGTGTCGAAGTCGCCCGGAATGACTGAAAAGGTCAAGCGTCCGGGCCCGGTTGTCCAGGGTGAGTATTCCTCGAGTGCAGCTCGCCGCGCTCCTTTGACGCAGTGCGACCATTCCAGGTTCGCTGGCTTGATTCCCGGTCCGCCATCGGTCAAGAACGACAAACCGTAAGTGACCGCTATCGGGATCTCCCCGCGCAATGCCCGCGGATAGCGCCTGCGCGCCGTCCACTCCACGGTGTAACCGCGGCGGGCAAGCGCCTGCTCTTCCTCGGCGACCAGCTCATTTCCCGCCCAGAGAACACTGATGGCCCGTCCGGCGGCATGCCGGTGGGCCGGCGCCGGTGATTCGGTCAGAAGTCGAAACAGCTCGGTGAGACTGGCGCGGCCGAAGCGGGCGGCCGCCTCGATTTCCTCCGGCCTGACATCCGGCTCGGTTAGTCGCGCCAGTCCCTTGCGCGCCTGCCAGACCTGGAACAGCCTGCGGCCGCCCCCCACGAGGAGCACGCCGCCCACGACGACGAGCACGGCCGTTCGCGGTTCGCTCAACCAGCCGCAGCCCTGGCCGAGTACCTGCCGGCGCGTCCGGAAATTCCCCTTCGGTTTTTCCGCGCTGATCTCTGGACCGGGCTGCATGCGGCGTGTCGTCCCCGGTTCTGGTGTGGTCAAAGTCGTGTGCGCGGCCGGACCGACTGGGTTTTGGGTTTCGTGGAGGAATCGGGCGCGGGCACAATCGGGTCGCCCGGCCGCGCGCCTTGCCTCGGCTTCTGATCGGGGTTTTCCGGCAACTCCTCAATGATCGTCGGCTTGCGGACGAGGGCGCCATCAGGCCCCTGCAATCCAGCCAGCTCTCGAACCTCATCGAGCGAGTCTTCAATACGGTGAATATCGCGATGCAGCTCGTGCACTTCCGACGCCAGCCGCTCCACCGGGTCGTCCGAGCCTTGCTTGTCGGTGAGGATGAGCAGGTTGTCCTCGGCAACCAGTTGATACGTCAAGCCAACCTGGTCCAGAAGCAGCTTCAGCCCGGTCTTGAGCCGGACTCCGTCCAGCTCGAGCTTCACGGCGTCTTCGGGCTTGAGATTGAGCCGGTCGAGCGCGGCCAGATCGAGGACGACAGGCCCTCCCAGCTCAGCGCTGAGGCGCTGGGCCACATCGCTCAAGCTCGTCGGCTGGCCGAAGCGGAAATGATAGGGTTTCAGGAGTGCGTCGTGGATCGAGCCCGACGAAGCCTCCCTGGCTGGTGCTCTCTCGATCGTGGGACGAAGCCGGGCGGCTCCCTGTGCCGGTTTCCCATCACCCTGAGCGTGCAGGGGAAAATGCATCGCGGCGATCAGGCCGACGAGCACGCCACCGAGAACCAGCAGCACGTTGAAACGACTCATGCGCCACTCCTTCGCCAGGACCCGGACAATCCTCCAACGCGAATCAGGCCGCATATCCGGGCTTACAGTCTTGCATTGTAGCGACCGCCGTCGAGTCGGGCCAGCGAAGCTGGCTGGGGTGAGGGCGATCCCTCCTGCCTCGACCGAGAGGTTTTCCTTCTCCCTCGGCGAGAAGGTGCCACGAAGTGGCGCTCACCTGGACCATCGTTCCCGTGGTGCCGACCGGGCGGAGAACCGTGAAGTGGCCACCCCTGGTGTTTTGGAAAAAGGCGATCACGGGCCGGTCGAGCGGCTTGTCTCCCTTGACGAACTTCACACCATCAAGAGGCAGCCCGAGCGACCGCGCCGCGGCCGATAGCTCGGCCATCGAGTAACCGTCAGGCTGACGCGGCGGCAGCGCGGATTCGAGGCGATCGTACGAGATGGGACGTCCTTCAAGGCGCAGCAAGACGAAGAGCGCATTGACGCCGCAATCAAGTCTCGTCTGCCCTTGCTGCTCCGCGGCGCGGCTGAACAGGGCAAGAGCGGAAAGGCCGATCAGGCCTGCCAGGCCGAAAGCGAGACCACCGATCCGCTTTCCGGGCGTCATTCGCATCGTCCGCCTCATCGCGATATCGACATATCGACTCCTGCGCAGCGCTCATCGAGCCCGCCGCTGAATCCAGTGGGCGGCCAGCGAGATGACGACCAGCGCGGCGAAGCCCCACGCCAACCACGCATATCAATCGATGCCCTCCGACGTCTGCGCCACTGCCAGGGTGGACTTTTGCTTCTCCGCCTGCGCAAGCTGATCTTTCCTAGTCTGGCAAACTTAACTGAGGTTCGCTTCGTAGAAAGGAGGTAGTCACCAAAGGAGGTCAACTCTGCGTAAGCGACGGCGATCACGCCCGCAACCCGATCGCGCCCTGAGCTTGGTTCCGGTCACTCAGAGCTGCCCCGAATGTCAACACCGGCTCTGGGCCCGCTATAACAACTTCCGCACCATCACGACTCTCGACGGCGTTCTCCGGCTGACACTCTTGATCCGACGCTGCATCAATTCCAAGTGCCCGCGGTTTCTCCAGCCCTACAGGCCCGAGGCCGAGTCCCACTTCGCCTTGCCCTATCACGAGTTTGGGCTCGATGTCATGGCCCTGGTTGGTCGGCTCCGACATGCCGAGCACCGCAGCATCCCCGAAATCCACCGGGAGTTGACCGGCCGCGGTCTGGTTGTCGCTGAACGCACGGTCACCAACCTGTTGGACCGCTACGACGAGTTGCGGGCGTTGGCCACGGCCGATCCCAAGCGGCTGGGACCGCTGTTACGCCGGCAGCGTCGTGTCATCCTGGCTATCGACGGACTGCAACCCGATGTGGGACACGAGGTCCTCTGGGTTTTGCGTGATTGTCTCTCCGGGGAGATCCTTCTGGCCAAGAGTCTCCTGTCGTCGACCGCGGTGGATCTGGCCAGCCTGATCACGGAGGTGCGTCAAGCGTTGCCCGTGCCGATCACAGGAGTGATCTCCGACGGCCAGCAGAGCATTCGCAACGCCGTGGCACAGGCCTTGCCCGGCGTCCCCCACCAACTCTGTCAGTTCCACTCTCTTCGTGAGGCGGCCAAGCCGATCTCCGAGGCCGATCGTCATGCCAAGAAAAAATTGAAGAAGCGGGTCCGGGGGGTCCGACGGATCGAGCGTCAGGCGGCGGCCACGACGGACGAACTGTCGGTCGCGACGGGCCTGAAGCACTTCCTGAAAGTGACCAAGAGCTACTGGCCGGGGTTGTTCAAGTGCTACCCAAGTTCAGACTTGCCGCGGACGAACAACGATTTGGAACACGTCTTCAGCAGCCATCGCTATCACGACCGTCGCGCCAGTGGTCGGCGTCGTGCCTCGCCGGGCTTGGTGGTGTTGGGCTCGGCGCGGGTGATCTCGAGCTTGGCGACCCGGCTGCGGCCGGAGGAAGGCCTGGTCTTGCGGCCGGGTTATGTGCCGCGCTGGCAAGAACTGCGCGCCGAGTTGGACGCGCGGCGTGAGTCGCGCCGCAAGCAGCGCCGCTTCCGCCCCGATCCGGCCCGTTATCTCCGCGGGATGGAGCAACGGTGCCTTCAGTTACTTTTGCCAGCCTAGTTTTTTTACCCTGAACCGGCGTACCAGCGCACAGGGTGTCGATCACTGCATTCCTGACGCCGGCTGACTTTCCCGCTGGAGATCGGCAAGCTTCGTCTCGGACGTGCGGATCGGCGGCCGCTCGAGGACGATGTGGTGATTCTGGGCAGGGTCGGCCGCGGGGAAATCGGACCGGGAGTGTACCCCGCGCGACTCGGTTCGCGCGAGTGCCGAGGCGATCATCAGCCGGGCGGTGATGAGCATGTTTTGCATGGACCAGCCCCGGGGGTCCTCGAAGGCCTGAGGCAGCACGTAGCGGCACCAGTGGTCCACCTGGTCCGCGGCCTCCATCAACCCGGCGGCATCGCGGGTGATGCCCAGCCTGCGCCACATCAGGGCGCGGAGCGATTTCCAGAGATCATCGAGGTCG
>JBMFUH010000465.1:0-5793 GCA_049966735.1 Isosphaeraceae bacterium | reverse complement strand
CCGCACGATGCTCTCCGTCGCGGGCAGTTCCTACAGCATCTTCGGCAACAGCGTCGGCACGGTCCAAACCTTGCCGATCACGTTCCAGCAGAGAGAGATGAGAATCCAGAAGATCGCCTACAACCTCCGATTGCTCCAGCCCAACCGCTACCTTCCCCCCGACACCGTCCACCAGATCCAGCTCGGGATGAACCAGATCATGTCTCAGTTGACCGTTTCCCCCCCCCAGGCGCTTACAAATTACAATCTGCTCATGCGACATATCGTTTTCAACACGTCGCTGAGCACAACCAACGTGCATCAATTGAATAATGGATTTACTGCCGTACTGAAGGCGGACCACGCGCCCGAGCCCGCTCTGACGAACCTGACCAGCTCGGTGAATCAGCTTGTCAGCCAGGTGGACACAGCCAGCGTGCAGCCCGTTTTCCTGGCGACCAACGACAATGCGTACTTGCTCCAGCTGGCGATCGTGATCGGGCAGCAGATGCCCGCGCCGCGGGTGCCTAGCATCACCAAGGCGACGGGGCAGCAGGTGAATCCCCGCGTGGCCGTGACGCCTCTCGCCACGCCGACTTACACCGGCACCTACGTGTATGGGACGACGATGCAATTGATCAACGCCAAGACCAATCAGGTTCTCGGCCAGGCAATCGTCGGCAAGAATGGACAGTTCGCCTTGCACATCACAACCCCGCTGGCTGTGGGCAAGTATCATCTCTCGCTCCGGGCCGTGGACGAGGTTGGCCACATCAGCCACGCCAGCCGCATTTTCGGCCTCAAAGTCGTGCCGCCCAAGCATCATCACGCCTGATATACGTGCTGACCCTACTTCCTGGAGTCGCGGACGATCCCGCGCCGGTTGGCGGCGGCCATGACCCGTCAGGAGACTGCTGTCCTAGACCATCTCTCCGGAATGCGTGAGAACATGCGTATCCTATCGTACCTCAAATCTTCGCATGGATGAGTCCGCGATGGCGAACCCGCCTTGATGTCTGGTCGTAGGAGATTTTGAGGGGAAGGGACAAGGAGCCCGGACTCCCGGACTGTCGTAGCAGTCGACGCATACCCACGCCATGTCCCGACGCGGCGGGGTGAAAGCGGGACATTTCAAGCGAAGGGTTCCACGGGCCCGGCCCGTCACGCTTCGGAAGAAGCGGCTTTCCCTTCCCCCCTGGTCACATCAACTCCATGCTCGGCCCTCCTCCATGGGGCCGGTTGCAGATGACGAAGGTCGTGCATTTTGACAGATCCTTGAGCCGGGTTGCTCCCACGTAAGCACAGGCGCTGCGGATGCCTCCGGTGATCTCCTGGATCGTCTCCTTGACCGGTCCCTTGTAGGGAACCTGCACCTCTCTGCCTTCGCAGGCGCGATAATCTCTGCGCCCTCCTGAATACTTGTCGAGTGCCCTGCGGCTAGACATGCCGTAGAAGGTCATGGCGACGCGCTTGCCTTCGCTCTCGATCCATTCCCCCTCGCATTCGTCGTGACCGGCCAGCATCCCGCCGAGCATCACGAAATCCGCCCCCGCGGCGAACGCCTTGACGACGTCTCCAGGCCATCGGCAGCCGCCATCGGCGCAGACGTGCCCGCGGAGGCCGTGGGCGGCATCGGCGCACTCGATGATGGCCGAAAGCTGAGGATAGCCGACGCCCGCCATTCTTCGGGTCGTGCAGACGCTGCCCGGCCCGATGCCGATCTTCACGATGTCGGCCGCGCCGGAGATCAAAAGCTCCTGAACCATGTCGGGCGTGGCGACGTTGCCGGCCATGATCGTGAGTTGAGGAAAGGTCTCCCTGATCCGCTTCACACGCTCCACGAAGTACTTGGTGTAGCCGTTGGCCGCGTCGACGCAGACCAGCCGGATATCCGCCCGGGCCTTGACCGCCCTGAGCTTGTCAAACTCCTCGTCCTTGATCCCGAGCGTGAAGAACGTGCTGATGCAATGGGTGTCGTTCTGGAAGAATTCAACGAGACGCTCGAGGGGATAATGCTTGTGCAAGCAGGTCATCAGCTCGGGACCGATCGCCTTGGCCATGGCCAACGTACCGACAGTATCCATGTTGGAGGCGACGACGGGGATTCCCTTCCAGGTTGCCTCGCTATTGAGGAATCGGTACTCCCGGTGCACTACAATCGACGCCCGGCTGGGCGCCTCGGACCGCTTGGGACGAATGAGCACGTCGTCGAAGTCCAGTTTGGGATCGTTGTCGATGCGCATGAGCGGTTCGCTCCGGGAGGGCTGAGAAAACGTCGTCGCCTCGATCTTCAGCCAATCTTATCAGTGGGCCGACAGTGAGGTAAGAACTCGGGAGCACGCGATCGCCACTCTCTTCGCGAAGGAGTAACTGGCCCCCTCTCCCCTTGCGGGAGAGGGTGAAATAATACCCGGCCTCATATCGGCTTACGACTATTGCGACCGCACCGCGCCTGGGAATCTCCCGTGTCTTCACCTTGCCAGCGACACGCGGCCGTTTCATAATGGTTGAGTCACGGCAACCGGGCGGCGAGCCGGGTTTTTCTTTGTAAGCTCTTATCACTGAAACAGTTAGGGATCGATTCATGAAGACCAAGACACAGCATCGCAAGAGCCACAAGTGGCGGAAGCGGGCAGACAGTTCCCCGGTCGCCAAGGGCCGCCGCCGCAAGTTGCACGGCATGCGCAACCCCAGGAAGCGCAAGCACATCGGCGGCAAGGGCCTGTGAGACAGTCGGCCGGCTATCCGGGCGTTTCAGGTACGCGGTCTGCGCCCCTTCGCCTCATGTGATTTGCCGGTGCAGGTTACTTGACCGCGTGACTATCACAAGCCGTTAGACAAGCCCGTTCCCCCAATGACAACCGGCGCTCGGCCAATCAGAGGGGCCATGGCGAGAGGGCTTCTTCAAGGGCAAGCAGAACATCATCGGGAAGGATCACGGTCCCGCGTAATAACCACCACGCGAGGGGACGACGTTCAGTTACGGCTGTACGGCAACTATGGCGCCATTCCAGAGAGCTTGGTGCTTGTGTGAAGAGCGGCGGTCGGATTGACGAATTTAAGAGAATGGTGCGATGATGTGTTCTCCCCTACTTAGCCAGTGTCTAAACGATGCTTGCCCTTCCCAGGATAATTCAAGAGGAGGTGCTAGACTGGATCGTAGGCTCACGGGAAAGCGTCCGTATTCTTGGAGATCGCCATGAGCGACTACACGTGTCTTCTTTTTGCGAAACCGTCCTTCAGCGAAGGCATTGCGCGTACACTGGACGTGGGAGGGACGTTCGACGAATACAACTATTCACGCACCCCGGCAGAAGCCGACCTGATCGCTACTGGCTCGGATTGGTACGCGGTTGGGGCTGATTTGCTGTGGGCCGTCAACCAGTACGCCTCAAGGATTGGACGCGGTACGGACCATGGCCGAAGATGATGTCGCCGAGAATCAGACTGCTTCGGCAGGCCCGTTGACGAAGGCGAGCCCCGAATTTGTCCTGCCGCCCAAGCCGATCCAGGAGATTTCGACACAAGACGCACAACCGACCGAGACCAGCGAGGAAGATGTCGCGCCATCGGGGGGCATGTCCTTCAGTGCCGATACGACCGGGCGACGTCAAATCCAAGTCCAAGTTTCAAGAGAAACCCACGTGGGTCCGCTGCCGCACCCCGCATACGTCCGTGAGATGGCGGACATTTACCCAGATGCACCCCGGATGATCTTCGCCGAGTTCCAAGAGCAAGGTTCCCACCGGAGAAAGATTGAGAACCTGGTAATACAGAACCGAATTCAGCTCTCCATCCGAGGTTAGTTGATCGGGGCAGTCTTGGGAGCAGTTGGTATTGTCGGAAGCTTGATCGTCATCGCTTTGGGCCATGACACGGCGGGGACAATCTTCGCCGGTGGCTGTCTTGTCAGCTTGGTGTACGTTTTTGTAACAGGGCGAGCTACATAGTCGAAGGACCTACTCGAGAAAGAGAAAATCCGCGAGAGGATCAAGAGGGGCGATTCAATCGAGGATCTGGAAGGATCGAAAGGCCCCGGGGCCGCCAAGGAATCCGCCACGCCTGACGAGGCTCGCGATCGACAATGACCCGCCGACCGGGGATCTCCTGGCTCCCAGTCCCCGATACCCGCACGGCCAACATCGCAAACGCAGTTGATCTGGATGGCCCACATGATGCCGCCGGCAAGCCGCCCACGGATCTGCTCGATGGCGCGGTGCCGGTCGATCCGCCAGCGACTGAACGAGCGCGGGGCAATCATGTTCAAGCCGCCAATTAACCGCGGCCCAGGCTTGAAGGTGAAGGCGATAGCGCTGGAACCCCGGGCAAACTCCTCGCGGCTGACTCGTCGCCGGCTGGATGCCGGATCGTTGAGGCGGACCTCGCCCCGGCCAGCTCCCTCGCCGACGGGTAGCGGTCCTGGGGCCGGCGAGCCATCGCCCTCAGACAGATGGCCTCCAGAGCCACGGCAAGCGATGGTTGCAGGGATCGGGGCGACGCGAGTTTCCCGTCCTTCACCTGGAGGATGATGTCGCCGGCGTTCTTTTCCGGGAACGGCACCGATCCGGCAAGCAGTTCGTAAAGCGTCGCGCCCAGGCTGTAGACGTCGCTCCGCGCCTTGAACCGTCACGACTGGTCGCTTCTGGACAGCCGATCAGATGAAGCGTCCCTACAGTGTATTTCACGTCCCAGAACTTGCGCCCCGGCACGGGTCCCCGAGTTTTCGCATTTTTTTTTGTAAAAAGAGCGAAAAATATCCGTCGAGTCATGGACGATGGCGGGAGTCGCCCCTACAATAATATCCAGAGGCGGGACAGCGGTATGCGTCCCAGGGGCTTTTCTAACGGTGGAATCGACCCTCAAGAGACCGCGAGGACCATGTAGGCATGGCTGTATCCACGGATCAAGAATTACTCGATTTGATCCGACGCCGAGGTCCGCTCACGGTCATCGAGATGGCTAATCAACTGGGTGTCACGGGTACGGCGATCCGCAACCGTCTGGTGCGGTTGGTCGGGACCGGTCTCGTCGAACGGAAAAGCGAACATCTGGGCCGGGGACGCCCGCGGCATCAATACCAGGCGAGCGTGGAAGCCCACAAGCGCCTGGGACAAAATTATGCCGACCTCGCCGTGGCGCTCTGGGAAGAGATGATGAGCAGCGTGGCCGATCGGAGATTACGGCGCCTGCTCTTCAGTCGCATCACGAATCGGCTCGCGGAGGCTTATCGAGCCCGGGTGACCGGTGAGGAATGGGAAGGACGACTCGTGCAGCTCAGCAATGTTCTGCACGATCGCGGCGTCGAGACGGAAGTGGCCCGAGACGATGCCGGCATGGAAATCATCCTCCGCCAGCTTTCCTGCCCCTACTATGAACTGGCTAAAGCTGATCGAGCCATCTGCGCCCTGGAGCGCAAGATGTTCGAGAAGGTTCTCGGCCGCGGACTTCGGCTCAGCCATTGCCGGCTGGACGGTGATCGCTCCTGTGACTTTCAGGCCAAACCGGCGCCGGGATTCGTCTCGGCGTCGAGTCTGCTTGGCCTCAAGCCTGTATCCCCGCCACCATCCGCCGGCTGAAAACACATGGGCCGATCACGGTGACTCGCCGGACTCATTGCCGGCGGGGCCCGGTATCGACCTGATCGGCAAGTGCTAGATGGCCGGAAGGCCTTTCGAGTTTGTGGACGCGTGTCGCGTGCTGTCGTCCATGGGAATGGCTCGACGACGCCTGAATCTGGAGAAGGCAAAGAACCGATGACCAAGGAACTTCGCATCGAGAACCTGCGAGTTGGAATCGAGGGCAAGGAGATACTCC
>JBMFUH010000464.1:0-5805 GCA_049966735.1 Isosphaeraceae bacterium | reverse complement strand
CGGCTTGCCGGTTTTCAGAAGACCTCGACCGAGGAACTGGATCAGGCGATCATCGGACTCCAGGCCCTGGGCATGCGGTCGATGGTTCTCGACCTGCGGGGCAATCCGGGGGGGCTACTCAATGTGGCCGTGGAAATCGCCGATCGGTTCATCGATAACGGCGTGATCGTGTCGACCCGTGGCCGCGCGCCCGGGCAAACCCAGATCATGCGGGCGGGTGGCCATGCCCGGTACCGCATGCCTGTTTACGTGCTGGTCGATCACGACAGTGCCAGCGCCAGCGAGATCCTGGCCGGGGCCCTGCAAGACCATCGTCGCGCCCTCGTGCTCGGCGAGCGGACGTACGGCAAGGGCTCGGTGCAGAGTATCTTCTCGCTTCGCTCCGCCCCCGCCGGCCTCAAACTCACCACCGCCAAGTTCTACTCGCCCCAGGATCGGCCATACAGCGAGCAAGGCGTTTCCCCCGACCTCTCTGTCAAGACCCGCATCGCGGCCAAGCCCAACGCCGACGACCATGGCAACACCTCACTCGACGAGACCATCGCCGGCGATCCCAAGCTCGATCCCGTCCTGGCGGCGGCCCTCCGCGCCGCGAAAGGGCGTCAGTAGACTGAACGATGAGCCTGCCAACACCCATTTCGAGAAATCTGCTCGGATTTCTCGCCCTGAGAGGAGATTTGCGTCGCCTATAATCACTCAGGTCGTCGCGACCCGGCCTGATGGGTGACTGCTTGCGGGCAATCGCCCTGGCTCATGGATTGAAGGCTTCAATTCGTGGCTCGCAGTTCCGCCTTGATCTCACTCCCAGGGAGACGTCCGCCATAGCCCGAAGTGCAAACTCCGAGACCGATCGTCGTTCGTTTCTCCAGGCTGGTGCGGCGGCCGCAGCCGCGATCGGTTCCGGTCAGGCGGTGGACGCACGGGAACAGCAAGCCAGGCCGCGGGAGATTCCCCGGCGCACCCTGGGCAAGACCGGTGTCGCGGTGACCATGCTGGAGCAGGGGACGGTTCTGGTTCCCGGGTTTGACCGGATCATGCGGTTGTCGTACGCGGGGGGCGTGCGCCTTTTCGACACCGCCAAAGTGTATCGCTCCGAATCGCTGTTCAAGAGATGGTTTGCCCAGGCCCCCGATGTCCGTAAGCAAATCTTCCTCGTCACCAAGGACATGATCCACTGGCCGTCGGATATGGTCAGGAAGGTCGATGAACGTCTTGCCGCCCTGGGTACGGATTACATCGACCTCTACATGATTCACGGACTGGGCGACGAGCACTCGCTCGATGCCACGATCGACCTGGTCAAGGGGAAAGAGTTGAAGGAGGCGGCCGACAGCATCCGGAAGTCGGGCAAGGCCAAGTTCATCGGCTTCTCGACGCATCACAAGCACCGAGCACGGATCATCGAAGCGGCGGCCGAAGGGGGAATCGTCGATGCCATCATGCTCCAGTACCATCCCTAGCTCGACAAGGATTCACCCCTCAACCGAGCGTTGGACGCATGCTGGAAACGAGGCATCGGACTCATCTCCATGAAACAGATCGCCAGCCATTACTTCGGCGACAAGCCCAAGGGAGACATCCTCAAGGAAGTCGTCCAGAAGGTGCCGCTGCTCGCGGAGCGCAAGCTCACTCCATTCCAGGGGCTGCTGCATGCCATCTGGAGCGATGAACGGATCAGCAGTGTGTGCACGTCGATGCGCAATACCGACCAGATTCGCGACAACATCGATGCCGCGCGTCGCCTCGAACCGGTCAAGCAAGCAGACATCGAGCGCTTGCGTGATGTCCTGATCGCCGCCGGACCGATGATGTGCGCCGATTGCGACGGCCGCTGCTCGGTTGCCGCCGGCACCAAGGCCGAGCTGGGGAACCTCACCCGGTTTCTTACCTATCATGAACACCACGGAGACCGGGCCGAGGCTCGTCGCCAGTATGCCAAGCTCTCGGCCGAGGCGCGAGACTGGACAGGCGCAAACCTCGAAGCCGCCCGGCAGGCATGCCCCAACAAGCTCGATTTTGCCCGCTTGCTTCCCGAGGTTGACCGCCTGTTAGCCTGACCCCGCCGGTGACCGCCAGGATACCGGCTGCTTCACCGCCCACTTCCCGGCGAGACGCTTCCCGCGCGCGGAGGAGACTGAACGCCCTCGGACACGAGCTGAGGAGTCTCCTCGCACAAGGCGATCGTCGCGCAGGTCATCGACAGCATGGCCACACACATATGTGCGAGCAAACGAGAAACCGTCTTTCCGGGCATCGGGCTGAAATCCCATTCCATCGGAAAGAAGAGGGTATGCAGGACGGCGAAGAGGACCGAGCCCAGGATTGCACCCATGACCCCGGCGAGCAGCCCCTTTGCCACTCCCCTCCACCCCCGAAGACCATAGCCGAAAGCAAGGCCCACAGCGCCACCGATTGCTGCGTAGACACTCGCATGCACTATTACTGGAAGCATGGGGTTCGGGACACGCTTCAGGTATCGATAAAACTCCGGGACGAGCATCCAGGGGACGAACGCGCCGGCGACAGTTCCAAGCACAAGTCCACCCAGTCCGCCTTGCAGCACGGCCAGGTTTCTGTTTCGAGCCAGGCCGCCCCCCGTTCCCGCCGTGAGGCCGAGGATCCCGCCGAAGATTCCCATGGCCAGCGATGTGTTTCGCCGCTCCGCTTCCTCCCGCGAGACCGACAGCCAATCGAAGCCAGTTGCATCGGCCCGGGCCAGTCCTTCTCGACCGCGAGGCCCCACCCTGGCAGTCCAGTGAACCCGTTGCTCGACCTCGTTGCCCACCATCCAGCCGACCGCTCCTCCCAGGAAAGCCATGGAAAGTGCCAGGAACCAGAGTCGTCCCGGGTGCGGCCCGATTGTACCGTCAGCCGGCGCGGAACCGTCCACCGGATCACCCGCATGATTGTCATGCGTCAGCTCTCCTCGTGGATCCGGACCATCGTCTGCTGCAAACATAAGAGCGACCTTGGGCGGTGGTTGAAGGGCTCTGGTGCAATCCGTGAGTTTCTGGCGGACGATCCCACTCTTGGCAGTGGAACGCGCCGAGTCACAACCTCTCACGACCCAGGCAATCATCGGCGTTTGGCGTAAGCAAATCTTACACCAGAGCGCCGAACAGATCCATCAGCATGGTCGAACCTGGAAATTGAAGACGACGAAGACCGGAGCCTCCGGCGGACCCTGCTCGTTCGGAGGGTTCTCGGCGATGGCCCGCGACCTCGCGCTCCACTCGTCGAGATCGAGTCCCAGCCGGAAGCGGCCCGCCTGACGCTTCGATTCCTCAAACAAAAGCGCCGCGCGGGCGGCATGAGAGCGAACGCCGACGGGCCGTCCCTCACGGATCTTCACTCCGGCGGCGGCCAGCTTGATCAGGCCCTGAATGACGGCAGCGATCGCACCTCGCCGGCGTTGAGCCAGCCAGAGCCCTTCCCAGGCTTCGTGAGCCTCCCAGTAGTAGCCCGCGTTGAACAACGCCACGCCGCGGAGATAGGCCGCCGAATCGGCCCACCTGTCGTCCTCGATCGGAGCCACGGGAGACCGCGGACGATGTCTGGAATGCCCCTCCGGAGACGTCGTGGGATGCGGCCAGCGTCCACCGGGAACGTAGGAGTAAGGAGGAAGTGATTCCAGCTCCTGTTTGGACATGCGAGCGCTCGCGCCTGGTAATCTGAGGGTTTTGACTGTCGATGTCCGACTGGGTTCCCGGATGAGGCGAATCGATGGATATTCAGCCGATTGTGTTGATCAATGCCGTGGGGCTGACCTCGCGGTGGCTTGACCTCGCACCACGCCTGAGAGAACTGGCTCGTTCCGGCTGGTCAACCCCTCTGGAAGAGATCGTACCGGCCGTCACCTGCACTGCCCAGGCGACCTTGCTCACCGGGAAGCGTCCCGACGAACACGGCATCGTGGGCAATGGCTGGCTCTTCCGCGAGACCGGGGAAATCCGGTTCTGGCAGCAATCCTCAGCACTCCTTCAGGCCGAGCCCGTCTACGCGACGGCTCGCCGGCTGGCACGAGAGCAAGGCCGCTCGTTCAAGTCGGCCAAGCTCTTCTGGTGGTTCAACCAGGGAGCGGCCGTCGACATCAGCGTGACGCCCAAGCCCTACTACGGCGCGGATGGCAACAAGGTTTTCGGCATCACCGGAACACCAGAAGGGCTCACCGATCGGCTCGAACGCGACCTGGGAAAGTTTCCGTTTCACACCTTCTGGGGACCGGGAGCAGGTCTGCCCTGTACGGAATGGATCGCCCGAGCAGCCGCCCATGTCTTGGACCGCGAGCGCCCCGATCTGACCCTCGTCTACCTGCCTCACCTCGATTACGATCCCCAGCGGTACGGTCCACGTGGCTGCGACATGCCCCGACTGGTGGGAGAACTCGACGCCGCCTGCGCTCCCTTGATCGAGCGAGCCCGCTCGACCGGCGCGCGGGTCTGGGTCGTGAGCGAGTACGGGCACTGTGATGTTCAAAGGCCCGTGCTGCTCAATTGCGTGCTCCGCGAGGCGAACCTGCTTACTGTTCGGCGCGGTCCGTTCGGTGAGACGCTCGACACGTTCACGAGCAAGGCCTTTGCTGTTTGCGATCATCAGGTAGCACATGTTTACGTGATGCCCGGCCAGGATGTCGAGCCGGTTCGTGACTTGATTCTCCGGCAACCGGGCGTTGACCGGGTCCTGGTGGGCGCAGAGCGGCGCGAGCTGGGGCTGGACCATCCTCGCTCCGGAGAGCTGGTGGTGCTGTCGCGGGCCGATGCGTGGTTTGCCTATCCCTACTGGCTCGATGATCGCCTCGCTCCCGATTTCGCCCGGACGGTGGACATCCACCGCAAGCCTGGCTATGACCCCTGCGAGCTGTTCTTCGACCCGCGGTTATTCTGGCCTAAAGGGCGGGCGATGCGCCGATTGGCGCAGAAAAAGCTGGGCTTCCGCACGTTGTTCGACGTGGTCCCGCTCGATCCGACCTTGGTGCGCGGCAGCCATGGGTTGCGCGCGGCGTCTCGTGAGGACAAACCGATCTTGATCGCTGATGGTTCTCAGCCCAACCGCGGTGGCACATTGGGGATGACCGAGGTCCGTCAACTCTTGCTCGAAGCCCTCGTTCCGGACTGAATGCCCCCTGACCTCAGGCCGGGCCGTACGGTAGAATCAGGAAGAGGATCGGCCCAGCCCAGGTGGAGGGAAGCCCGTCATGAGTGTTCTCGAGATTGTGCACCCCGAAGAGGCTCAAGTCGTTCTTGGGCCCGGACTCGCTGGCGCTCTCATGACTCCCCAGGAGTTCGATGCCATCGACGAAGTCGATGAGAATTACAATTATGAATTGATTCACGGAGTGCTCGTCGTGGCCCCGCCGCCACTCGAAGAGGAGCGTGGGCCCAATGAGGAACTGGGATTACTGCTCCGGCTTTACAAGATGCAAGATCCCCGCGGGTCCGCGCTCGACGAGACGCTTCCCGAGCACCACGTTCACACGCCCAATTGCCGACGTCGGGCCGACCGGGTGATCTGGTCCGGACTGGGACGCGTGCCGAATCCCCGGTTTGACCTCCCGTCGATCATCGTTGAGTTCGTCTCCGAGGGAAAAAGGAACTGGCTGCGTGACTACCGCGAGAAACGGACCGAGTACCTGACCGCGGGGGTTCGCGAATACTGGATCATCAACCGCTTCGCCCGGACGTTGACCGTTTGCCAGCCGGACCGCCCGGACGTCATCGTCTCCGAACACGAGGTTTACCGTTCGACGCTGCTCCCGGGATTCGAGCTTTCCCTCGCCGCCCTCCTCGCGGTGGCCGACCGCTGGCG
>JBMFUH010000463.1:0-5820 GCA_049966735.1 Isosphaeraceae bacterium | reverse complement strand
CGGCAGCGATTCCACGATCAGTTCCCCTCGGGAGTAAACTTCGGCGATCCGCCGATCGTCGGGAATTTCCAAGAGCACCGGGATGTTTTGCTCGTTGCAGTACGCATGCACCCGGTCGTCTCCGATCCCGACCCGATTCACCACGACGCCAAAGGGAATCCTGAGTTCTCGCACCATGTCCACGGCGAGTTGGAGGTCGTGGAAGCCGAAGGGCGTCGGCTCCGTGACGAGCACCACGAAATCCGTGCCCCGGAGGGTGGTGACGACCGGACACGAGGTTCCCGGAGGCGCGTCCAGAATGGCGGGCAGGTCGTCTTGAAGACAGGCCTTGACCGCGTGAATGAGAGCCGGCGTCAGGACGTTGCCAACGTCCAGGCGGCCCTGAATCAGGTTGATGTTTCCTGCCCGCGTCATCTCGACGACACCGATGTGTTTGTCGATTTCACGGATAGCCCTCTGGGGACAGACCCGCGCGCATCCGCCGCAGCCGTGGCACATTTCCGGAAAGACAAGGGGCGTGGCGCCGAAGGAGACGATGGCGTGGTACGCGCAGAACTTTCCGCACTCGCCACAGCCGTCACACAGGGACTCGTCCACTTGCGGTATCGGCACGGTGACGGGTGTTGTCTGGAGCCTGGAACCTTTCAGAAACAAATGATCATTGGGTTCTTCCACATCACAATCCACAAGCTGCACGGCCGAATCGAGCACGCGGGCCAGGTTTACCGAGACTGTTGTCTTGCCGGTTCCCCCCTTGCCTGAAGCGACGGCGAGAATCATCAAATGCCTCCCTCATGTGCCGGCACTGGACATGGCTTCCGAGTTCGCGACGCCGGCATGGGACCTCCACACGACATGCGTTCCCAGCGGAACGAGCACCTGTCTCGCGATGACGGGGCACTTGGCCTTGAACAGGAAAATGATGTTGGCAAGCTCATCACTGAGCGTTTCGAAGTTGCCTTGTCCCTTGGCGATGATCAGGTCGGCCTCGGTGAAACGCCGCTGGAATTCCAGGCTGCAATCGTCCAGAAGCGTGCCCGGAGCATCCGAACCGTTATCGATGATCTCGACGATTTCGTGCAGTCCAACGGCCCGCGCGTCCGCCATGGTGGCGTCGTTGAGGATGGGGGCGCCCCGCACGGCCAAGGTCACCCGTGTTGGTGGAAGCTGTTCAATGAGGAGACGGTCGAAAGCGATCTCACCCGCGTTATCGGCCAGGTACAGAATGCGCTCTGCTTCGGCGACTGCCTGACGGAAATCGTTTTCTTCCCCGTCAAAAGGCTCCGTCAGGGCTTGACTGACGGATTCGCGCAAGCAGGAACCCCTCACGTTCCCGCTTACCGCCATGTCGATCACATTACCCGCGATGGCCAGGCGCAGCGCCATGGTCAGCGGGTCCGCGGCGGCCTCGATCCGGGATCTCAAATCGGGGAGGAGATTCAAGGCCATGCGGTTTTGATGATCTTTCGCATCGTGGTAAGGGTCCTTGATGCCGACAACTTCGCGGAGCCAGCGGTGAATGCGTTGCCCCATGACGGGAGGCGGTTGATCCATGTTCATATCGGCGGTCCAGCGTAACACTTCGCGGACAGCGCGTTCAACGACGGCGGCGTCCCTGGACACCAGCCGGGCGGCGTCCAGGGTTTGACGAACCAGACACGGAATGCAATCGAGCGATGTTTTCATGCCTTGCTTACGCCCAATGCCCCCCAACGTCCGCCGCCTGGGCTTCGGTCAGGCTTCCCGCCTGGTACTGGGCAAGGGCCTCGGCCACCGTGCGTGCGTCGGTATTATAGATCTTGATACCAGCCGCCTGAAGCACCTGAAAAGCCTTCAAGCCGCAATGTCCGGTCACAAGCGCTTTCGCTCCCAGCCTGGCCACGGTTTCCGCCGACTGGATTCCAGCTCCCTGTGCCGCGTCCTGGTTCTTCTGATTATCGACCACCTTGAAGGTCCGGCTGTCCAGGTCGTAAACCAAAAGTTTGGGGGCCCGACCAAAACGGCTGTCCAGAGGGGCGTCGACGCCGCTTCCCGACGTTGTAAAGGCTATTTTCATGTCCTTGTCTCCTGAAGAATCGCAATTGGGATACGAATGACCGCGTCGGTCCGTGCGACGACGCGGCCCACGGGTCTTGGTTTCGGCTCCAATCAGTCGGCCAGGCTTGGGGCTTCGGTCTCGGCGAGACGGTTCTTGATCAGAGCCAGCTCCGATTGCAGGGCCGCAATCTGGTTCTGGAGCGATTGCTTCTCCGATTCCGGACTGGGTTTCTGGGGTGGCGTCGGGGTTTCAGCAGGCGCGGGAGACCCGCCGGACCGCATCCAGCCCGGCAGGCC
This sequence comes from Isosphaeraceae bacterium, assembly GCA_049966735.1. Lineage (GTDB taxonomy): Bacteria > Planctomycetota > Planctomycetia > Isosphaerales > Isosphaeraceae > Aquisphaera. The sequence continues at coordinate 3,486 of JBMFUH010000463.1, read as the reverse complement.
GGTGGCCCGGAACATGTTTCGCCATCCGCGTCCGCCTCCGCCGAATCCTCGCCTGCCGGCGCCGCGTCCTCTTCCCAAACCCATCGCGAGACCAGGTTCAGAACCGGGATTCGCGTATCCTGGCGTTCCAGACCCGGCGCAATATCCCGCCCCGCGCCCGGTCATTGGTCCCATTCCCATGGGGCCTGTTCCATTTCCTCTTGGCATTGTCGTTTTCCTTTCCTGGGGGTTGCTCGTCATTGCCTTGCCAACGCGGTGCCGCACTTGGGGCACTTGCGCTCGACACAAGGCATACCGCGTTCGTGTGGTTCCCTGTGCCCGCATTGCGGACAGACACAGTAGCCGCCGGGCCCGGCCGTCAAGGAACCGCCTTTTCGGCCGGATCTTGGGCCACCTTGACCTTGACCTTGTCCTTGTCCTTGTCCTTGTCCTTTTCTTCCACCCGCGTTCATTCCACGTCCTCTTCGATTCGGGGTGTTTGCCTGCTGATCGCCCTCCTGGATTCCCCAAGACCGGCGACCTCCTCGTCCCCAGCAACCCGGCATGGCAAAGGCGCCCTCATCGAGTCTGTTCGAGAGCCACGCCTGGACCACCTCGTGTAAGTCGCCAGCTACGAAGGGTATGACCCGAATGTCGCGGGCGGTGACCAGGGCATGCAGAGGCCTGGATATCGCTCCGCAAACCAGGGTGCCGATACCCAGCTCCACCAGTCGGAGGGTCTTGAGAGCAGGCAGATCTGCCGACAGCGTTTCCCGCGTCTCGCCCACGATTTGTCCGGATTCGGCCTCGACGATGTGAATTTGCCGCGCGGTGTCAAAGACTGGCGCGATTCGGTCGTCCCAGTATGCGAATGCGGTTTTCACTGTTCGAGTCCTCTTCACGGCCCACGCCTCATGGAAAGAGCAAACGCGGTGCCGAATCTCGATAGCCAGTCGATGAGAGTCTGTAATCGAAAGCAATCAAAGGAGATACAACTATTTGACAGGTGAGGGCGGGAATCCTTGAGTAGCACGATCGCTACTGTCGTGCGTCCTCGACAGGTGCTGCTATGCTACTCTATTCTCTTGCGGCAGGCCCGGCCGTCCTGTTCGGGGAGAGACAGTCCCAGCTTTTTCATCCTGCGGAAAAGTGTGGTTTTGTGGATACCGAGTTCCCGGGCCGCCGCCAGGCGATTGAACGCATTGCGTTTCAGGGCGGCGCGGATGGCCTGGGCATCGAGGATGTCGTGGACGGACCGCGCTTCAACAGCCGCGTCTCCGGCCACTTCATGGGCCGTGATCTCCCGGGGAAGCTGGCCGATGCTGATCGATCCATCGCCACAAAGGACAAAGGCGCGTTCGATCGCGTTTTCCAGTTCCCGAATGTTCCCCGGCCAATCATGGGCCATGAGCAGCGCCAGGGCTTCCGCCGTCACCCCTCGCACGGTTTTCCGCTGCAAGCGGTTGAATCGAGCGACGAACTGATCGACCAGGAGAGGAATGTCTTCTTTGCGACGGCGCAACGGGGGTAATTCAAGCGGCACCACGTTGACGCGGTAATAGAGGTCTTCCCGGAATTGGCCCTGCCGCACCTGCTCGGCCAGGTCCTTGTTGGTGGCCGCGATCACCCGAACGTCAGCGGCTTCGGAGCAGGTTGCTCCCAGCGGTTCATAGGTCCGATCCTGCAGCACCCGGAGTAATCGGACCTGAAGGGCAGGGCTGACCTCGCCAATCTCGTCGAGAAAGAGGGTCCCTTGCTTGGCCAGCGCGAAACGGCCCGGTTTGTCCATGTGGGCACCGGTGAACGCCCCGGCCTTGTAGCCGAACAACTCCGACTCCAGCAGGGTATCGGGCAAGGCCCCGCAGTTGACCGCGACAAACGGGCCCCGGTTGCGCGGGCTGAGAGAATGGATCGTCCGCGCCATCAGTTCCTTCCCCGTCCCGGTCTCCCCCAAGATCAGAACCGTGCTGGGACTGGTGGCAATGGCGGGCAGAATCTCGAACACTCGCTGCATCAAAGGGCTTCTGCTCACCAGATCGCCGGCCCGGAATTTCCCCTCCAGTTCCTGGCGCAATGCCTCGACTTCCGACAGGTCACGGAAGGTCTCCGCGCCGCCCTGGACCCGACCCTCGCCATCCCGGAGCACGGCGGTGGAAACGCTGATGGGAATGCGGTTTCCGTCCGAGTCAATGATATATCCGGCTTTGCCGATCTTGGGTTTGCCCGTTTTTAAAGTTTGTTGAAGCGCGCAATCGGCTCCGCACATGCTCGACCGAAACACATCCGAGCAGCGCTGGCCGATCGCCTCTTGCCGTGACACGCCTGTGATCTCCTCGGCGGCTCGGTTGAACGACGTGATGCGCCATTCCATGTCCACCGTGAAAACTCCGTCCGAGATGCTTTCGAGAATCGCTTCAGTCGGCGTATCAACCTTGGCTCGTCTTCTCTTCTTGTCACGTGTCACGATGCGCTCCTGGAGGTTTCACCTGATTGTTCCCACTCCAGGAAAAGCTGAGACAACACTTCCTGGGCCTTCACATGGGATGTACGAAAAGGCTGAACTCGACCTTTGCAGGATGAGTGCGACCCAACCACTTCCCCGGCTGCGAGAGGAACGTCGCCTGCGACGAGCCTGAAAGCTCATTCCGCGGCGTGCTGATCCTCCACTTTCAGTTTAACGCGATCGACAAGGATCAGATCCACCAATTTCGCCGCGCGGGCCCGACACTCCCCACCGTGAGAGCGCGAATCTCCAATCTTGCGGCGGCTCCGGGACGCCGCGGGCTCCGCCCCGCCAGCCATTCGAATGCCGGCTACGGATCGTTATCATCCCGTCTTGATACCTGCCTGGGACTTCAAGGAGATGGGCATCTAGCTTCGGTGTCGAGTTGGTGATCACTCTGGTGAAGCAGTCGGGCATCAGCCTCCTGCAAGCCGCGATGGTTTACCACCAAGACCATTGCTTCAGCCTGCTCCCGGATCCATCGATTCGTGATCTTCCCATGGATATCGCCTGCGACACCAGTCCCAGGCAGGTCGACCAGCACGACGCCGTGGGGCAACGTTGCAGACTCGCAAGTGACGCTCATCTCTCGGATCAGAGGCGCCAGGAAGCCCGCCGCATGGTCCCGAAGAGCGTCTCGAAACGGCTTCTGAGTGACAACCCCCTCCTGCCTGAGTCTCTTGGCCGCGAGGGCCGCGCTGATTCGATGTATGCGGTCCTGATCCTCCGGACCGGGGGCGCTTCCGTAGACGGGCTGCTTTCCGAGGGCGAGTCGTAGGCAATCTATAAGGTAGGCCGGGCTCGCTTCGCGATGCTGCAATCCTTTGATGAGAAGCTGCGCTTGCCGACGGTATTCAGTGATTCGTTCTTGTTCGACAGAATCACCCGACTGGACCGACTCGATCATCTCTTCCCGATCGTCGTGGTCAAGCTCCTCGATCCCCTCGTCTGTCGTCGCCGATCCAGTTGTTGAGACCGTGATCAGTTCGTCCTTGTAGCCCCAC
>JBMFUH010000462.1:0-5820 GCA_049966735.1 Isosphaeraceae bacterium | reverse complement strand
GGAGCACGCTGACCGGCGGCTCGCCCGTCTCGGGACTCTCTGTACGCCCCTCGTAGTGGACCGCCCCTCTCAACCACCGCGCCCTCCCGTGGTAGGTGCGCCGTCGCATCCTGAGCTGCGGCTCACGAACGGACTTGAAATCCAGGTCGTCGAAAGACACCTCGAATTCGAACGACGCCGACCCGATCGCGGCGAGATGAGCGGCGGCCGACGCGGCGCATAACTTGAACCGCCCCTTCGTGGCTTGGTCCGCAGCACGCAGCCCATCGACCCAGGCCCATTCATCCGCAACTGCATGGCAAGGGGCTAGCGCCAGAAGGATCGCGCACACCAAGGAGCCCCGCCCGCATTTGACTGAAGCATTCATCTCCGGCTCGTCCTACAAAGGCCACAAGGACCCGGGCCGCAGGCTACAACGGGCTGGCCCGGGGCCGCGATTTTTTCGACAAAGCAAACACTCGGATGGCCCCGGAATGCGTGCCCCCTCCTAGCCATGTCGTTGGGGCCTGCGACCATGGGGCGACCGCCTGCACTGTGCGACGCACGCACCCACGGCCCACGCGAGCGCTATCACATCTTAACGCAGGCCCCGTTGGTGCCCTGTGCGTTGCAAGTGTTTTGCTGCTCACAGTCCCAGCCGCCAAACGTCTTCCGAACGCAATAGCACGTGCAGAAGTTAGTGCAGGTGAAAGACCCAGCGTAGGCGCAAGTCGTGTTCGACTGTCCGATGCAGGTGTTGAGCGGGTTGCCTACGATGTACGCGGAGCATTGCTCCCCGCCGATCTGGCACGCGCTGGTGGCTGTCGAGCACGTGCCCGTGACTGTGCACGTCTGCCCAGTGCATGTGCTGTTTGTATAGTAGTCTCCGCTTGCGGAGACTGTCGCAAGAACGAACAGCAGGCTGGCGATTGCAAGTGAGCAAATTTCCGCTCTCCAGCCCTTGAGCGCACTGCGGAACTGAGAAATCATGGACTGACACCTTTCTGGTCATGTCTTCTGGTTTGGGTGTGAGCGCCCCACGGGAAGTGGTACCCGAGTACAATGATCTGGGATTGCCGCGCGCGGCAATCCCACCGTATCACGGCCTCGAGAGCACAACGATCGTGCCTGTCAGTTTAACCGTCCGCTCTCCGTAGCAGACGAGGACGTTGAACACCTCCGTGCGGGGCATCTCCGCGGGCGCCGCGCCATTCTTGAGTGACACGGACACCTCGAGCGGCTTCGACGGATCGGACTGGCCAGTCGCCGCCGCGAATCCTTCGGGCATTTCCCAGCCGATGCGGCTCGGCGGGCCGTTATGGCTGGTGATCGTCAGTTTACAAGTCGGGTGGTCCTTCGAGATCATCAAGGTCTCTGGTTCCATTGCGACGAGATTCTCCTGGGACCAGCGAATCTCCAACACCCCCTTTCCAATCGGTGGGCTGCCGGCGAAGATTGCCAGCCGCGCCGTGCCCGACGGCGGGGCCAGAGCCCCGGCCGCGAGGTGAAGCGTTCGGCTGGACTTGAGAAATCCGCCCTCCCTCTCGTCAGGGCCCCAGCCCTCGTCCTTTCCAATAACGATGTCGCCCTGGACGCCCGCCTGGGAGATCTGGAAATCCTCGTACCGGCGTCCCGGCTTCGTGAAACGCGTGAAGGTCACTTGCCCGGTGCAACGGCCGCCGCCCTTTGACGGCGTGGCCTTGAGCTCAACGATCTCCGGCACCGATTCCAGCGGCCGGCGCTTGTTGACGGCGAACTCCAGCACGCGCGCGAACGCGCGAGAACCGCACATGTACTCCACGTACACGCGCGAACCAACGACGTGCTCCGGCCCGTCGGCGAGATTGAGCCGGAAGCCGATCGTTCCCGACCGGCCTGGCCCGAACTCACCCTTCGGCAGCTCGACCGAGGTGCATTTGCAGTCAGGCCTCGCGCCGACGAACCGGACGGCCTCACGCGAAACGTTCCGGAATTCGTAACGAAGGGGCGCATCCTTGACGTCCCCAATGATGTAGTCTACCTGCCCCGCGAAAGGACCCTCCCACTCCAGCGGTTCCCAAGATTCGTGCAAGACCCTCCCGCCGCAACCGTTTGCAAGCAACACCAAGGCGAGCACGGCAGGCCCGGGCCGGGAAACGGACCAAGTGCGGTCGGCGATCGGCGTCGCCAATCGCCCAACGCCGCGAAACGCCGGGCCTTTCAGCCCCCCTTCACATTTGCCTGCCGCCATCGTCATGTCACACGCCCCTGATGAGCTGTTCCACAGTCGCTGTCGCAGTTCTGGAAAAGAGCCCATGGCCCCCGTGCGGCGGATCGGCTGAGTCCCGGCGGTCGACCCCGCTCGTGTTGCCATCGACTCGGGTCGACGTCGCCTGCCTCGGCCCGGCGGACGATGCCATCCTCCAGCTCGACCAGTACGGGGGTTTGGGCAAACCACTGTAGGCGGTCGCTCAGCCTGCCGACAGCAATCCGACTGGAGAGACGCGAAGCAGCCGCCAGGAGCGACTTGTCCGGGCTGGCGTAGGGCGGCATCTCGAGGAAGGCCATCTGGACTCCCGCTCGGCCGCTAGCCAAGGCCCAAAGCTCTGGGACCACGCTCCGGCAGTGGGAGCAGTCATTCCGGTAGATCACCGCAATCCACCGTCCCTCGTTCAACCGCGCCGTGGGCGTGTCGAGATCAAGGTAAGGGATGAGGGGAAAAGACTTCCCCTCCCACGTCTCTGGTTTCAGCACGACCACGGCACCCGCATGCTGGCCGAGCGAGCCCAGGTCGAGGTCCCGCGGTGCCTGGGCGAGGATAGCCCACGTGGCCAAACCACCAAGGCATGTCGCCAAGGCGCAACAGATGATCAGGCGTCGGGGGAGACGCCATAGGGTCTGCGGGGGCGGAGCCGACGCGGGGCAAAGGCCGACAGCCAGAGCTGCCGCCGCGTCAAAGGCGAAAGTGTACCAGGGATTGACCTGGACCCTCCCGAAGCAGCCGCATGACTCCGAGCCCTGGAGTGCAAGCGCCAGCGCGGCGACCGCGAAAAGCCCGAAGGCCGCGACAACGATCCAGCGTGTAACTCGCCGGTACAGCCCCGTGAGGATCCAGCAGCCCAGCAGGAGCTCGAACCACACAAGGCAGATCAGAACGGGAACGGAGCCGAGAAATCCCGCGACGGGCGCCGGCGCTGTTACGGCCTGGTGCGCCTTGAGCAGCGGAGCCGCGAGCAAGACGATGGCCAGGCCGTCCCACAAAACGTAGCCACCCGCAGCCCGCAGCCCGCAGCCCGCAGCAATCCGGGGCACCCTCAACGGGGCAGCGGATTCGCCATGCACGACGACCATATCGCCACCTCCACCGCGAAACGGGAGCTGCCTTTATCTAGCCGTCGGCTTCGAAGGCACCGACGCGTCACGCCGCCGGGGCCCGTTCCGTTGTCAGCCCAGAGAAGCATATCAGGTTTGATTCATGGCGCGCGCGAACCGACCTGTCAATGCAATTCTTTCCGAAATCGAAAAAATATCCACGCCACCCATCCAAGATCTCGGCGCGGCTTTCACGAATCGATCGTCCCATGCTCGCCCACGGGCTCGCACAGTTCGGTGAGAACTCCGCACGAACTCTTGGGGTGGACGAAGGCGATGCGCATGTGGTGCGCACCGGGGCGCGGGGACTGATCGATCATGCGCACGCCGTTCTCTTTCAGTTCGGCGATGCGCGCTTCGATGTCCTCCACGGTGTAGGCGACGTGGTGCAGTCCTTCCCCCTTCTTGTCCAGGAACGCGGCGATCGTGCTCGTGGGGTCCGATGGTTCGAGCAGCTCGAGTCGGACGTCGCCCACCCGGAAGAAGCCGACCCGGACTTTCTGGTCGGCCACTTCCTCGGTGCCCTCGTAGACCGCCCCCAGCGTCCCCTCATAAAACGGCCGCCGCGCGTCGATCGAACGAACGGCAATGCCGATATGGTTAATCGATTTGACGGATTTCATGGTCACACCTTTTCCTCATACGGCAAGAGAATTCGGGCAAGTCAAGCGAGGCGAAGGCAGGCGCGGCGGATCGACGGAATTCACTCGAATTCGATGAGAACCTGTCCCTGCTGCACGGCGTCGCCCACGTTGACGTTGATCTTGGCGACCTTGCCGGCGATGGGCGCCGTGATCACGGTCTCCATTTTCATGGCCTCCAGGACCAGGAGCACGTCGTTGACCTGGATGGTCTGCCCCGCCTGCGCGGAGATTTTCGATACCGTTCCGGCGAACGGGCTGCGGCAGACCTTGCTCTCGTCGGCGACCGGGGCGCCGACGTTGGGAGCGGGGATCGGCGGGGCCACGACCGGCGAAGAAACCGGGAGCCGGGCCTGGTCAGGCGGAGGATAGAAACCAGGTTGCGGCTGCTCCGGTTCGAAAACCTCGACGTCAACCTCGTACAGATTTCCATCCACGGTGATCTTGAGTTTCAAGGGAGACTCCTCGTCGAATGAGCTGATAAGGCATGCGACGCCTGGATCGTAACGCGGCCTTGCTGCGCCCACGCGGCGGAGCCGATCAGCCGGATCTGGCGGATGTGGGGCTTCTTGCCCAGGAAGGCCGCGATCGCCGAGGCGATGATCACGATGAGCTCCTCGTCGAGCCCAGGCGGAGCGGCGGGCTCTCCAGCGGCCGGGGCAGCCGCTGGAGGACGAGCCTCTGGCTTTGCCACCGCGTGGCTGGCGGCCTCGAGCGCGCCCACGCGGTCTGCCAGCCGGCGCACCTCCCGGCGCAGTTCCTCGAGGACGCCCAGCGTCTTGTTCCAGTCCACTGGGGCTGTTTCCATGGCACACTCCAGTTCAAAGAGGGATCAGGCCGTGCTTCTTGGGCGGGCGGTGATCTCGCTTGGTTTGCAGGTATTCCAGCGCCTGGGCAAGGTGTCTGCGCGTATCAGCCGGCTCGATGATGGCGTCGACCAGCCGGCGGCCCGCCGCGACGTAGGGAGTTGAAAAGGTCGACCGATATTTCTCGATCAGCTCGGCCCGGCGTGCAGCCTTGTCCTGGGCGGTTTCCATCTCCTTGCGGAAGACGATCTCGACGGCTCCCTCCGCTCCCATGACGGCCACCTCCGCAGTCGGCCAGGCGAAAACGCGGTCGGCGCCCAGGTCCTTCGAGCACATCGCCAGGTGTGCTCCGCCGTAGGACTTGCGCAAGATGATCTGGATCTTGGGAACGGTGGCCGCCGAATATGCGAAGAGCATCTTGGCGCCGTTGCGGATGATCCCGCCGTATTCCTGCTGCACACCGGGCAAGAATCCCGGCACGTCCACGAACGTGACCAGGGGAATATTGAAGGCGTTGCAGAACCGGATGAACCGGCTGGCCTTGACCGACGCGTTGATGTCGATCGCCCCGGAAAGCACCGAGGGCTGGTTGGCGATGATGCCGATGGTGCGGCCGAGAATCCGGCTGAAGCCGACGACCATGTTGGGGGCGCGGTTGGCCTGGACCTCGAGAAAGTCGCCGCGATCAACGATTCCGCAGATGACGTCGCGGACGTCGTAGCCCTTCTTGGCCTCCACGGGAACCATCTTGTTCAGCGCGGGGTTGGGGTCGACGTTGTTGTCGTGCGGGACGCGAGGCGGCTCCTCGAGATTGTTCGCGGGCAGAAAGCTCAAGAGACGCCGGCAGATCTGGATCGCGTCCTGATCGTCATCGGCAATGAAGTGAATCACGCCGGAGTGCACCATGTGGGAGTCGGCTCCCCCCAGCGCCTCAGCCGTGATCTGCTCGCCGGTGACCTGCTTGATCACCTGGGGCCCGGTGATGAACATCTGGGCCTTGCGCGTCATGATGATGAAGTCGGTGAGCGCGGGAGAATACGCCG
>JBMFUH010000461.1:0-5835 GCA_049966735.1 Isosphaeraceae bacterium | reverse complement strand
TTGAATGGACTGGTGGGTGAATCGCGGTAGTGTTATTCAGACAAGCTCCTAGGGTCACGAGTGCAGGCCAGTGCACGGCCTACGCGCAGAGGAAATGCGTCCTCGAACAGTATGGGCCGGGAGGGTGGTTCAATTGCAACTACGGGACGTATTATTGCAACCAGAGCAGCTACTGCGGCGAGGTCCTTTACATTCAGAAGTCGTCGTGACCCGTGCCGGCGGCTGCGGTCTTCCACGGTCGTCGCCGCCGGACGAACGATGCGCCCATCACTGAGCGCCCGGATCGATTGTTGCTCGGGGCTGTGCCGTGGAGCAACCCCATGCGCTCATAGGCCGGGCCGCGCTACTTCCCGCGAAGGCGAGTCGCCGGTGGGCGCGGTCCGCATTCCGATTCTTAGCCCACGGCTCCCTGCCTTACGCAATCTATTGATCATTGGCGATTCTGTTAGGCGACCTGCACTGCTAGGGGACAACGATGACGACGACAATCCTATTGGCGCTTGCCGTCCATGTGGGACTTTGGTCGCAGGTCACGGCCGACAGTCCAACGATCTCGGAAATCGTGCAAGGGGCCAAGGCCAGGGAGGCGGCAATCCGGAATTTCCACGTAAAGGCGGATTTCAAACAGAAGAGCCGTTCCCGGTACACCGGAAAATACCTCGACTCCGCGACCTCGATGAAAGTGATCATCGATTTCCGCTCCGGCCGCTTCTGGTATCACAAACTGGCCCAGATGTACAACTCACCGGGAGGCGAGTTGCACAACGGTCAGGAGTTCTTCTCCGAGATCGAGGAGGTCATGGCGTTCGATGGCGAGAAGACACGCCAATTGACCTTGAGCCGTGACGAGAAGGACCCCGAGGTGGCCAAGATCTCGCGCGTCGGCACAATTTTCCCAGGCGTTCGAGAGTACTGGCTGACCGACCCCAGGGATTTCGTGTGTAACTTCATGCGGGATTCGATAAGCGTCTTGATCGGCTTAGGTACCCCTACTTCCTTGGGGACCAGCCCGGACGGACTCGTAGGTTTCGAGAATGTGAATCCGACCGCAGGCCCTGACGGCAGCAGGAGGGCCGTCCGTTTTTGGTTCGACGTCAAGAAAGGGATGATCGTGCCGCGGCGAGAGGCGAGAATACTCCGACCTGGCGATTCGGAATGGGTTCCCTATTTCATATCCCGATTAGACGACCTGTTTGAGATCAGCCCGGGACTGTGGCTACCCAGGAAGTACACCGAGGAGTTCTACCAAGTGTTGCCGGACCAAGCGCCATTCCTGGTCTGGAAGCGGGGGGTCGCGGTCTCGGAATGGGCGATCAACCAGGACCTCCAGGACTCCCAATTCGCGATCGCTTTCCCCGCGGGAACGCTCGTCAACAACCAGGAGCTGGGGCGGCATTACCGGACGAGGGTCGTGGACGACCGAACAATCGCGCGCATGGCCAAGGCGGCGTGAGGCCTGAGCGACTCGTTCCAACACTCGAAGAACGACCCGCTGCCTCCATTCGGGAGCAGTACCCCCGTTTGGGTCTGGGTCGCTTCCGGACTTGCGGCCTTGTGCGCCGCTGCTACCTTTTGGCTGGTTCGCCGAAAGCTTTGCGCGCGTCCGAAGGGGGGTACTTGAGATGGGTAACGCCGGGCTTTTCTCCGCGAGACGACTCTCGCGTTGGGGATTACTGATCGGATGTTGCATGTTGGTTTGGTTTGTCACGTTCGTCGCGGCCCGGCGATCCGAGGCGCTGCGGTTGCTAAGGCCCGGGGACGACCCTGAGGCGAGTTGTGGTCCCATGAGCCTGGCGATCCTCGCCCGCTGGCACGGGCTTGAGCCGACGATCGACGACCTGAACCGCCTGGCCCGGGTGGGCGACAGCGGGGTCTCGTCGATGCGTGATCTGCGGGACGCGGCAACCAAGATCGGGCTTCATGCGCAGGCAGTCCAGCTTGACCCGACTGCATCGTTCCCCTGGGAACTCCCCATGATCCTCCACCTCCGCGAGGATCACTTCGCGGCCGTGCTCCCCGTCGGGCACGATCGACTGGTTCTGGTTGACCCTCCGGACGAACCGAGGCTCGTCGACCGGCGCTGGCTACAGGGTGACTGGAAGGGGCTTGCCCTTGTCGTGGCCAAGTCGGAGGCTGTTTTGACTGAGGCCCTGGGCAAGGCGGGACTGGTCAAGCGCCCCTCGATGCAGGGCGTACGGCAACAAAGAGATCTCGAGGCCGGCTCCCATCCTCTGACGCGTTCCAAGGAGTGATCTCCATGCTGATCAGGATCTCTCGCAAGGCCGGCATGCTCTCCGCCTTGGCTGGTGCCATTGCCCTCCTCGCTCTCGTGCCCTTGTCTCTGCGAGAGGTACGCGGACGAGTCTGGGGCATGATCGTTGGGCGCCCCGACCGCCCCGTGATCTGGGTCGAGCCGCCGCGACTCGACTTCGGTCGGGTCAAGCCGCTCGCGGAGCTGGACGCTACGTTCAAGGTACGCAACCTCGGTTCACGGCCCCTGGAGCTCCAGCCACCGACGGCCAGTTGCGGCTGCCAGAAGCCCACGATCGACCGGCTCTCGATTGGGCCCGGTGAGATGACGACGCTTCGTGTCCGGCAGGCGGCCCGCGAAGCCACAGGACCAGTCACGCAGATGGTCTTCGTCAAATCCAACGACCCGCTTCTTCCCGAGCTGATGATCCCCATGTCGCTCGTGGTCACCAAGGGCGTTGTTGTACGACCGGAGCCAGTCTATTTTGGCAAGGTCCTAGCCGGGGAGTCTCTAACACGGAACGTCGAAATCGTCTCAGACGACGGCGTTCCGTTCAAGATTACCTACTGTAGTACAGGCGTAGGAAAGGTGACCGCGTCAACCGAGTTGGACACTTTTGGTGTACTGCACCGCATCGGCGTCACGTTTCGCGCGGGCGCACAACTGGGCGTCCTGGGCGGCCTCATGCGCGGCCTGGTAGCTGGCGCGTCACGTTTCGCGCGGGCGCACAACTGGGCCCGTTCGAGGACCGCGTGGTCGTCGGGGTCGACCGGCCCGAGACCGGCCCGCTCGTGATTCCGGTCTCAGGCGAGGTGCGCGGGCCGTTCTCCGTCAGCCCCTCGACATTGTACCTCGGTGCGGTCGCGGGCCGGTCCGAGATCGAGACAAACCTGATCGTGACAGGTGAATCGGGGAAACTTGAGGTTCAGGAGATGAGTATCTCCCCCGAAAGCTGGAATGTGCGATACGGTACAATTGGCAGCAGTGATGGTCGAGTCCTGAGGCTGCGGCTCAAGATCTTGGTTCCCAACTCGAAAGGGGTCCTCGACGCGACACTGCGGCTGCTTGTCGCCGGAGGTGGGGAGAAGCCGGTCGACTTGAACGTGCCGATGGTCGCGTCCGTTCACCCTCCGGCTGCAGCTCAAACCATTGCGGGCCCTTGAGGTGCTACGGCTATGACAACTCATCCCATCCTGCGCGCGTGCCGACAGGCGCGAGCGGGTATGACGCTCATCGAATTGCTCGTCGTCGTGTTCATCATCGGCCTGCTCATTGCGCTGTTCCTCCCAGCAGTGATTTCCAGCCGGGGAGCCGTCCGGCGAGCCGAGTGTGTGAACAATCTCCGCCAGTTGGGTGTTGCCATCCAGAGCTTCGAGGTGGGCACGGGGTATTTCCCATCAGGAGCGCCGGGGGTTCGCCAGACGATTGGGGGACGCGTCGGCGTGGCCGTACCCCGCGAACACTCACCGTTGCTCCAAATCCTTTCATACCTCGACGCCGATCCTGTCGCCAAGTCTGCAAATCTCACCCTTCGCTACGACTTCGGAGACACGCCGGAGAACGCCACGGTAAGCAGAACTCACCTGAGTGTCTTCCTCTGTCCGTCGGAGACATCGCCACTGCTAGCGGCCCCGACCGGCCCGACTTCGTACCGAGCCAACTTGGGACCGGGGCCTTACCTTATCGATATGTCGGCTCGGCCGATCGGAAATTATCCAGGCGGAGGAGAGGGGCCGTTTGTATTCGGGCGCAACTTGAGCCCTGGTGATTTCAAGGACGGCCTGAGCAACACGGTCTTCATGAGCGAAAAGTTGATGGGTGACAACAACCCCGCTGTGTTCACTGTCGCCAGGGACTTCTGGTGCGCGGGGCTTCCTGGTCCGGATTACCCAGAGGCTAACACGCTGGTCGCGATCTGCGCCGCAGCCCCGCGGGGCGTCCCTCCGCACGTTTCAACCGGAGGGGAATCTTGGTATACGTCCGGCTTCGATACCACATTCTATAACCACACTGTCATACCGAACGCGCGCGTCGCGGGCTGCAAAATCGAGGGCACGGACCCGACACCCGAAACTTCAGGGAATTTCGGAGGGGTGTTTGGGGCCAGCAGCCTCCATGGGGGTGGTGTCAACGCGATGATGGGCGACGGCGCCGTGAAGTTTGTGAAGGACTCAATTGACTTGGCTGTCTGGAGAGCCCTAGCCACCCGGGCCGGTGGGGAGAGCGCGACAGATTTCTGAGGCGGGTTTGGGGAGGCTACGCGGTGTGATGCCGTGAGTGGGCTTGGCGGGGCCAAGCCCAGTCTCCGTTTTACGTGCATGGGCTTCACTTGGAGACGGCCTCACGGGGGCAGGAGGGCTTCGCAGCCGCAAAGGGACCATTACCATTCTTCGAGGCTGACTACGCGGATAGGGCGTCGCGGGGTCGTGCCCCTTTACCGGTTTTCGGTGATCCGAGGGAACTCAGATCACATCGTCGTCACCTTCTGCGCGGCCTTGAGGAAAGCCGGGTCGATGGTGATGCCGAAGCCGGGGCCGGTGGGAACGCGGACCATGCCGCGCTCGCAGACCAGGGACGACGTCGGGCTGCTCACGGGGATGTTGGCGTTCCCCTTGAACTCGGTGAACGGAACCGGATTGTCGATGCACGACACGAAATGGACCGCGTCGAGGTAACCCAGCCCCGAGCCCGACATGTGCGGCGTGCAGAGCATCCCCGCCGCGTGGGCCATCCGCGCCACCCTGATCGACCGGATGAATCCGCCGTGATAGTGCAGGTCGGGCTGAACGATGTCCACCCCGCGGTTGGCGATCATCCAGCGGAAGCCGTACTCGCTGAACTCCTGCTCGCCGCCGGCGATGGGGATCGACAGCGCGTCGGCGACCGCCTTGGTTTCGTCCAGGTGATCGAACCGGCAAGGCTCTTCATAAAAGGCGTAATCATATTTTTCCATAATCCGGCCGACGCGGATCGCCTCGGGCACGTCGTAAGAGCTGTTCGAGTCGGCGTAGATTGTCATCTCCGGGCCGAAGGTCTCGCGGACCAGGGGGATGAGCCGCTCGGTGCGGCCCTTGAGCGAGTCGGCGTTCTTGTTCATCCGGCCGCCGACGCGAAACTTGAGCGCGCGTGCGCCGCTCTGAGCGACGATCTGCTTGAGATACGCCACTTCCTGCTCGGGGGTGTTTCCCCGGTTGCCGCTGGCCCGGTACACCGCGACCTCGGTCCGCTTCACGCCCCCCAGCATGTTGCCGATGGACTTGCCCGAGAGCTTGCCCAGAAGGTCGAGAATGGCAAACTCGGCGGCTGCCACGCACACCCAGAGCGCGAGTCCCTGGTACTTGTAGTTGTCGTTCTGCCGGTACAGCTCCCAGAGCAAGGTCTCGAGCTGGCGGGCGTCCTTGCCTTTGAAGAACGGGGCGATCCGGCTGAGGAAGATCGGGTACAGGCAGATCATGTGCATGGAATTGGCAACGGACAGGCCAACAGCGCCGTCCTTGCCGCGCACCCGGACCAGAAACTCGTGACCATTGCGCAGGAGTTCCATCTCGCGGATCAGGACCGGCGTCATCAACCCGCTGACCTGA
>JBMFUH010000460.1:0-5846 GCA_049966735.1 Isosphaeraceae bacterium | reverse complement strand
CCGTGAGGCGTTCGGAGCGAACCGGCTTTCAAGAACCATCTCAACCCTCGCTTTCAAGGAAAAGGAACGAAGGAACGGACTGGCGAGCGACAGCCTGGGTCCGGTCAGTGTCGCGGTCCGCGACTCCGCGATCTCGAGCAAGACCTCGGCATAGCGGCGCGTGCGGTCGGGAAACCCCCAGCGCGCCCAGGCATCGCAACAGAGGTCCTCGGCATGGTGAATCTGCCGGGAACCATCCAGACCAGTGGATTCCACCAGTAGACAATCGAAACAATCAACTCCGCGACGCGCACCCAGTGATCGCGCCGGAGCAGATGGGCGAGCTCATGAGCGAGCATCAATGATCGAATTGTGAGCCGCGAACAGAAAGAGACTGTTCATGGGCCGTCTCACTTCGTTTTCGAGTGCTTGTCCAGGAGCTTGCGAATCTCCGCGGCCTCTTTGCGGCTAAGCTTTTTCTGGTCAATCAACTGCATGATCAAGGGCGCGATCGAGCCGACCCCCAGCCGCTCGACGAGCGTCCTGAGTTCGTGCCCCAGGAGGTCCGCCTGAGAGGCCGTCGCGGTGAAGACATGGACATACGCGCTGCGGTCGCGTACCACGAGTCCCTTGCGCTCGAGCCGCTGGAGGAAGGAATGGACGGCCGCGAACTCCGACTCCGCGGCTTCCGGGTAGAGGCTCTCGGTGATGGCCCGGGCCGGCAAGGGGCCCTGAGCCCAGAGGACCTTGAGCACCCCCAGCTCGGCGTCGGTGACGCTCACCTTCTTCCTGACCACGGCGACCCCCTTCCGGACGATCATAGGCAACATGCTTATCGCTATAAGCACGGTGCCTATGACTGTCAAGCGGCACCGGCTCATTTTTCCCGCGCGGGGAACCCGCTGAGGTTCCGGGGCTGAATGTCCCCTTCCGTGAGCAGGTAGCCGGTGTCGGCGCGGAGGCCGGCGTGGCGATCGACGCGGCCGGAGGGCCAGACGACTTCCACCTGGTCGACCCGCGTGCTTGATCCCAGGCCGAAGTGCAGCCGAGGATCGGAGGCGGAGAGGTAGGACCCGCCGCCGATCCTCCAGCTCGACTGGGAGCGGCCGTGGGCCCGCACGGTCACGCGCGCGCCGATGGCGTCGCGGTTGGACCGCGCGCCCTGAAGCTGGAGCGTCAGGAAATGTCCCGGTTCCGCGGTCTTGTTGTGCAGGTAGGTGAGAGGACTGTTGTGAGCAACCGACACCAGATCAAGCTTGCCATCGTTATCCAGATCGCCGCGGACGAGCCCCCGGGCGACCCGGGTCACTTGCCAGGCGGGGCCGGACGAGTCCGAGACGTCGACGAGGCGGCACCCCGAATCGCCGGCGTAGAGCTTGGGCGGCATCGCGTAGGGCAGGACGGGCCGATGGTCGTTGACGTGGCCGTTGGCGGTCGCCAGGTCCAGCCAGCCGTCGTTGTTGCCATCAAAAAAGACAGCGCCGAAGCCCAGCAGGAATCGGCTGGGGGCCTTCACGCCGACGCGCAGGCTCAGGTCGGCGAAGGTGGCCCCCCCGAGATTGCGGAAGAAGGTGATCGACTCGCCGAAGAAGTTGGTCACGGCCAGGTCGGGACGCCCGTCCCGGTCAAGGTCGCCGCAGGCGATGCCCATGCCGGCCTGGTAGCCCCCCTCGGCGTTGCCGGCCAGGCCGGCAATCTGGGCCTCTTCCTCGAAGCGCATGTTCCCTTTATTATGAAAAAACATGTTGGCGGACATGTCGTCGGTCACGAAGATGTCGATCTTGCCGTCACCGTCAAAATCGGTCGCGAGCACCCCCAGGCCCCGGCCGTCGGCATCGTTGATTCCCGCCTGGGCCGTCACATCCACGAACCGGCCGCCGTCGTTGCGCAAGAGGTGATCGGCAAGCGCGGGGAAGGCCGGGGGATAACACGAGGCGTACTTCTGCGATCCCCGGGGATTGGGACAGAGCGTGGGATGCTCCGCGTCCCAGACCAGGTAATGGCAGACGTAGAGATCGAGATCGCCGTCGTTGTCGTAATCGCCGAAGGCCGCGGACGTGGGCCAGTCGCGATCGCCCGCCAGCCCGGCCTGGGCCGTCGCGTCCTCGAACGTCCCATCCCCCCGGTTGTGATACAGGGCGTAGCCGTGCCAGCGCGTGACGAAGAGGTCGGGATGGCCGTCGTTGTCGTAATCGCCGACCGTCACGCCGAAGCCGTAGCCACCGGCCATCGAGGCGAGGCCGGTTTTCCCGGTCACATCTTCAAATGTTCCATCGTGCCGATTGCGAAAAAGTCGGTCGCCAGAGGGCTGAAAGCCGGTCCTGGGAGGAGGGAAGTCTCCCCCTTGCACGACGTAGACGTCGAGCCAGCCGTCGCCGTCGTAGTCGAGCAGGGCGAGGCCGCCTCCGAAGGTGGCCGGCATCTGGTGGGTAAACGTCTCGCCGCTCTTGTAGGTGAAGGTCAAGCCGGCGCTGGCGGCATCATCCTGGAAGAGCATGGCGGGGACGTGGCTTTCCCCGCGGGCAGCAGTGCGCTGGGGACTCGTGAGGCCCGCCGCCGCGAGCACCTCGGCGAGCGTCTTGCCCGGCGGGACCGAGCTGCGCGACGCCTTCGCCGCGGAGCGGGCCACGCCCTCTCGAGCCTGCCGGGAGTCGGCCGCCTGCTCGACCGCCAACGTCCACCACCCCTGGGCTTCAAACCAGCGTCCGAGCTTCTCGGCCAGGATCGCAAGCCGCTCCAGCTCAAGAAAGGTGAAGCGCTCGCGGTCGACGATGAGCATCCGGCGGTAAGCCTGCCGCAGTCGCTCCAGCTCGGTCTTGCGCTCGCGCAGCTCGCGAGCGCGCCGGACGTCGCCGGCCTCCTGGGCGAGGACCGCCAGCCGGGCGATGGCCGCGGGCCGATCGGGGTCATGCCGAAGCTGCTCCTCCAGTGCCTTCATCTCGGCCCGCGGGTCGTGGCGGCTGGCGCTGAACCAGACGAGCAAATCCCGCACCTCGTCCGCCGACAGGCGATCGGCGGGAATGTGGCCGAGTGCATCATAGGCCGCTTCCGGGTTCGCGACCAGCCTGGCCCAGTTCAAGCGAGCGAGCCAGACCGCGGGATCATCGGCATGGTCCTTCATGCAGGCGTCGATCCACTGCCTGGCTTCGGCCTCGTCGCCGTAACGGATCGCCAGGTTGGCCCTGGCCACCCAGACCCGGTGGTCTGTCGGGGCAAATTCACTGGCGTATTTGAGCGCGTCGGCGACTTCCTCGCGGGAGACGACGACCGTGTCCAGCCGCCAGATTTCCCGCAGCGCGGCCGGCCGATTGTTCCCCGGCATGACCCGGAATCCATCCTGGAGCACGCGGCGAAACTCGCCGGTCCGCCCCTCCCAGAGGAGGATCTCGCCGAGCAGCCAGCGAGCCTGGGCCGGCGGGGGAGGCTGGAGGCGAAGCAGCGACCGCAACAGCTCTTCCGCCTCGGTGAACCGGCCGAAGCGGTGAATCAAAAGCCTGCCGCGCTCCACCCCCGCGTGGGCGAAGAGCAGGTAATCGGGCGAGACCCGGTTCCAGGCGGCCATGGCCTGATCGATCTGTCCAAGTTTCTCCTCGCAGACGCCCAGCCGGTAATCGACGCCGCCATGTCCTGGCCAGCAAGCCGAGAGCCAGGCCAGGCGATCGCGGACGGCCTGAAAGCGGCCGAGCTTCATTTCCCGGTCGGCCCAGCGAATCACCACCGCCGTCCGCCACTGGCCGATGATCCACCAGGACGTCGCCGCCAGAACTGCCAGCCCTGCAAGTGACGCGAGCCAGAAAACAGACCAGCGCCGGTGTATCAGAGGCTCGTGAGTCATTGGCCGATTGCCGAGACGGACGCCGCCGGCGGAGCGCCGGTTTCGTGCTCCAGTCTATAGAGCTCCTGCTGAGCTTGTCGATCTGTCGGATCGTTCTTGATCGCCAGCTTGAGCCAGGCCTTTGCCTCGGCGATTCTTCCCACCCCGGCACAGGCAACCCCGAGCCGGAAAGGCGTCTGGGGATCGCGCTGGCCCGCGGAGGTCGCCGCGCGGGCGATGTCTCCCCAGAGTGCGTCATGCTTCCGCGCTGCTTCCAGATACGGTCCGGCCGCCTTGACGTCGCCGGTCATCTTCAAGGCCGTGCCCAGGCCGGCGAGGGTCGCGCGGTCGAGGGGATCGTCGGCCAGCGCCTTCCTGTAGGCTTGCACGGCGGCGGCCGCATTGTGGCGGAGCAGGGCCAGATGACCACGCAGCCGAGCGAGAGACGCACAGTCGCCCTGCTCGGGGGAGACCAGGGCCTCGGCTCTGGCAAGATCGCCCTTGTCGAGCGCCAGCGAGGCACGCGCCGCGCGCGCCTCGGGGTCGGAATCGGGCAGATACGACAGGAGTTGTTCCGCATCTTCGCGTCTGGCCAGCCGGCGGAGACCGTTGGCCAGGGCGAGCCTGGACCAGCGGTCTTGCGGATCGGTCTCGATGTACTTCTGGAGCGAGGGAAGGTCGGCCTTCGGGTTCCAGGGGACGTTTCTCGTCTCGCTCCAGTGGAGGAGATAATCAAAGCTCAGGGTTTCGAGCTGGGAAAGCCCCGCGAGCTGGGCCTCCATCTCGAGCTGTCGTTGCTGGATGCTATAAATATAGATCAGTTCGCGCCGGGGCCGCGCGGCGGAGGGGAGGAGCTTGATCGCGGCCAGAAAGGCCGCCTCCGCCGGCCGCGTGCGGCCAGCGCGGATTTCGGTCTGGCCGGCGATGGTCCGCGCGAGGGGCGCCAGCGGATCATCGTCGCCGATCAAGGCCAGCTCGGCGATGGCCTTCTCCGGCTCATCGCGCCCGGCGGCGATCATGCCCCGGAGCAAGCGATCAAAGCGGTTGGGCGACCGCAGCCTTTCCAGGCGGGCGATGTCGGCGGCGGCCTCATCGTAGCGGCCGGCGAAGTAGGCAGCCGACGCTTGCTGGAAAAGGGCATCCGGCGATTTCCCCCGAGTGGCCCAGAATCCCAGGCCACCCGAGAAAACCGCCAGAACCAAACCCAGCCAATATGGATGCCGGAACATCGTTGCCCCTGGCCTTCCGGGAACCCGCGAGGACTTTCCCGGTTCCTCCGCCTCCCTCACGACACAGTCTCGGTTGGAGGGTGGATCTTACCGTGTCGACCTGTTCGTGTACGATCGGCCGACGCCCTCAGTCTTTCTTCTCGGCCGGCGCCGCGCCACCCGTTGGCGGGGCTGCTGGTTTGTTCTTCAAGTACGCCTTGCTTTTGAAGTTGCCGATCATCTGGTTTTTCATGTCTTCGAATGCCTTCGATTTCGTGTCCGTCGCTTTGAACTCGTGGGGGCCTTCGTCAACGGTGCCGCCACAACCAAAGACGGTGAGGCCGATCATCAGTCCGGCTACCTTGAGCATGTTGCGCATCGAATCGATCTCCAGGGGGAAAAGGGTGCCAGGCGACCCCGGCGTGGGACAGAACACGCTAGGCCGGGAGCCGCTTGAATGCTGGAAAGGGGTGAGTTCGCAAGATCGAGACGCTCGCGGGGCCGCCAGCGCGAGGCCCGGCGAGACACCATGTTGTGGCAAGGTCTCCTGACCTTGCCACCCGAACGACCGAAGGTCTCAATCCGAGCCCGGGCGGGAGACCTCCAGTCGCCAGACGGCGGGGTCGGGAGACCCGCGCCGAACGGAGACGCTCATCCGCGGCGTTCGGCGACAGCGAACGCCGAATTCATCAGTACGAATTGGAACTGATGACTTCACCTCCGTTGCGAGTGCCGAGCGCCCACCAAGTCTGGAGGCTGATCGAGTTCTTGATGAAATGCACCGAACCATCGGCGAACGCGACATTCACTCCACCGGGGTGGTTGCTGCTGGGCGGAATGGCATC
>JBMFUH010000459.1:1968-5863 GCA_049966735.1 Isosphaeraceae bacterium | reverse complement strand
GAGTGCGCAAGCCGACTGCAAACCGCTCTAGAGCGGTTTTCGGGTCGATCGCTCACCGTAGGGTCCGCTGTGCGGACCGACGGCCAGAGCAATTGGTCCGCACAGCGGGCCCTACGATATTCCATGAGTGCGCAAGCCGACTGCAAACCGCTCTAGCTAAGTCTAGCTAGAGCGTTTTTCGGGTCGATAGCTCACCGTAGTCCCGGCGCGCCGGGAGACGGCCGGAGCATTTGGTCCGCACAGCGGACCCTACGATATTTGATCAGTGCGCAAGCCGACTGTAAACCGCTCTAGAAGCTGCGCGCCCCGCAAGCCAGACACAGGCTGGAGGATGCGCGGAACGTGTGCATCACGCCACGGTCTGTCAATCGAAGGAATCATCGGCCGTACTCTCTTGAATTCGCTTCATCTCCATTGTACTATTCTAATAGAACAATAGGGCAAGGTGCCGTGTTTCCGATCAACCCGAAGGATCCGATGCCGATTTACGCCCAGCTTGAGCGCGCCATTCGCCTGGCGATCGCCACGGGGCAGCTCGATGTCGGCGAGCGCTTGCCCACCGTCCGGCAGCTTGCCGTCGACCTGCGGATCAACGCCAACACCGTGGCCAAGGTTTACGGAGAGCTGGAGCGCGAGGGGGTGCTCGAGACCAGACGCGGGGTGGGAACCTTCGTCGCGGAGAATCACGATCAGAGAGCCAGCAATCGGGAGCGCATGCGGCACCTGACCACCCTCGGCGACCGGTTCCTGGCTGAAGCCAGGACTCTCGGGTTCAGCGCCCGGGAGGCGGTCGAGTCGCTGCGGCGGCGGTTACATGAAGGGAAAGACAACCATGGCAACCCTCCAAGCAAAGAAAGCTGATGTGAATTTCGATTTCCCCCAGTTACGCGGTCTGAACGTCGTCTCGACCTTGCTGCTCCTCATTTGCCTGCTGGCCGGCGGCGGCGTGTCGTACCTGCGGCAGGATGCCTGGGGAATCGTCGTCGGAGCCATCGCGGGGGCGATCCTGGCGCAGTCGCCGCGGATCGCCCGGCAATGGGAGAAGGCGATCGTCCTGCGGCTCGGCAAGTACGCCGGAATGCACGGGCCGGGCCTGTTCTGGATCGTGCCGTTCATCGATCAGGTCTCCGCCTGGATCGATCAGCGGACGATCACCACGTCGTTCGCGGCCGAGCAGACCCTGACCTCCGACACGGTGCCGGTGAATGTCGACGCGGTCCTCTTCTGGATGGTTTACGACCCGGAGAAAGCGGCCCTGGAAGTCCAGGACTACAAGATGGCCGTGAGCTGGGCGGCCCAGACGGCCCTCCGCGACATCATCGGCCGCACGCCGCTGACGGTCCTCCTCAAGGGCCGCGAGCAGATCGAGGCCGACCTCCAGAAGCTGATCGACGCCCGGTCCAATCCCTGGGGCGTGACCGTGCAGTCGGTCGAGATGCGCGACGTGGTCATTCCCGAGTCGCTCCAGGACGCGATGTCGCGCGAGGCCCAGGCCGCCCGCGAGAAGGAAGCACGCATCATCCTGGGCCAGGCCGAGGTCGAGATCGCCCACCTCTTCGCCCAGGCCGCACAGTGTTACGAGGGGAACACGACCGCGTTGCACCTCAGGGCCATGAACATCCTTTACGAGGGTTTGAAGGAGAAAGGCGCGCTCATGCTCATTCCCAGCACGGCCGTCGAGTCAATGGGCCTGGGTGGGATGCTCGGCGCGGCGGCTCTGCGGCAGCGGACGCTCAGCCACGGCACCCCATCCGGCATCGCCGACAACGGGCCGGTGGTCTGAAGCCGGGAGCAGCATGAAGCCCGTTGAGGGACAACTTCGGTGGTCCGTCCGTGGCTGAAGAATCTCCGAGCCGGCGATCAGATAAGGACAGGGGAGAATGGGCCACGGATGAACACGGATGAAACACGGATGGGATTGCGGGACCCGGGGGCGGCGAGCTTGCCGGAGAGGTCGGCGCGGTCGACCCAGTTCTCATTCAGATCCGTGTTGCATCCGTGTTTGATCCGTGGCTGAAGAATGTCCGAGCCGGAGAGCAGCGGCCGATGATTGGCTCGTTCGTTTGCTTTTTCTCACCACGCGGTTGCTCTTCGGCGCGATCCACGCACAATAGAAGGGATCAGGACCCGCGAAACGGACCGGCTCGTATTCGGCTTCCTTCCTTCTTGTCGTGGTTTGCTGCCCTATGATCCTCTGCGTGACGCTCAATCCGTGTCTGGACAAGACCCTGAAGGTTCCTGCCTGGAAACCTGGAGACCTGGTGCGCGGAACCGAGGTCCGCGAGGTGGTGGGAGGCAAGGGGAACAACGTGGCCCGCGCCCTCACCCGGCTGGGCAGAACCGCTCGGCCGGTGACCTTCTTCGGCGGCCCGGTCGGCCAGCATTGCGCCGAACTCTTGCGCCGTGACGATCATCTGGACCCCATCGCCATCTCGAGCGAGGCCCCCACGCGCGAAATCCTCACCGTGCTCACCCAGTCCACCACCGACCAGACGGCCTTCTTCGACCCCGACCCGTCGATCACCGCCGCCGAGGCCGACGCGCTGGTGAGCCGGGTGGAGCAAGCCCTGGCCCAGCCGGGCATCTCGGCCTTGACCCTCTCGGGCTCCAGCCCCTCGCCGGCAACCCATGGCGTGTACAGCGACCTGATCTCGCTGGCCCGGGCGCGGCGGGTCCCGGCATTCCTGGATACCTACGGCCCGGCGCTTGAGACAATCTGGGGATTCTGGCCGCTCGTGCTTCAGGTCAATCGCAAGGAGGCGGCCGGGCTCTTGAAGAAGCAATCGGTCAATGATGACGACGTCTTCCGGCTCCTTGCCGAGTGGCGCAAGCATGGCGTGGCCTGCGGCATCGTGACCGACGGGCCCTATCCGGTTCTGGCTCAGGTCCGCGAGAAGCGGTTCCGGGCCGTTCCACCGGCGATCAAGGTCGTAAATCCGATCGGCTCGGGCGATTGCCTGCTGGCCGGGCTGGTCGACGCCTGGCTGGCCGGGGCCGATTCCGAGCCGTTGATCCGCCGTGCCATCGCCTGCGCGGCGGCCAATTGCCTGGTCTGGGATGCCGGGGCGATCGACCCCGAGACGGCCGATCGCCTGGCAACCGAGGTGATGATCGAGCAGCTCTCGCGTCATTGATGCAGACGTAGGGTCCGCTGAGCGGACCGGGTCCGTAGGGTCCGCTGAGCGGACCAGGTCCGTAGGGTCCGCTGTGCGGACCGGTTCGAAGGACGGGGGGATTCAGGGTGCCTGATTACCGCCGTGCCCATGTTCCGGGTGGAATGTATTTCTTCACGCTGGTCACCGAGCGGCGCGCGGCGATCCTCACGGACCCGACAGCCCGCGAGTTCCTGCGGCAAGCTTTCGCGAATTGCCGGGCCAGGTGGCCGTTCCGGATCGAGGCGATCGTTCTCCTACCCGATCACCTGCATGCAATCTGGTCGCTGCCTCCGGGGGATGCCAACTACTCCCTGCGCTGGGCGTGGATCAAGAAAGAATTCACGAAATCCTGGATTGACGGGGGTGGAGCGGAAGAGACGCTCAACGATTCTCGACACAGGAATCGACGGCGAGGTGTCTGGCAACGGCGCTTCTGGGAGCATTACCTCGAAGACGAGGACGACCTGGAGCGACACTGCGACTACATCCACTACAATCCTGTAAAGCACGGCCTCGTCCGAGCCCCGATGGAATGGCCTTATAGCTCCTTCCATCGGTTCGTGAGACTCGGCGCCTATCCGCCGGAATGGGGACGAACGGAAGACGGTCTATTATTCCGACTGCGACCCATCAAAGACGCCGGCGAGTGAATCGGGGAAGGTCCGCACAGCGGACCCTACGATGCCGGCGATTGCACTACAGACGGTCCGCACAGCGGACCCTACGGATCGAATCGGGGA
>JBMFUH010000459.1:0-1868 GCA_049966735.1 Isosphaeraceae bacterium | reverse complement strand
ATTGCCTGGTCTGGGATGCCGGGGCGATCGACCCCGAGACGGCCGATCGCCTGGCAACCGAGGTGATGATCGAGCAGCTCTCGCGTCATTGAATGCCCTTTCGCTGCGTCGTGTGTTCGATCTCCTCGATCTCCTTCCTTACCTTGGCGATCTCCTTGCGCATCTTCAGTTCCTCGAGGAACGCCTTCAACTCCATCGGCGTCATCTCGCCGCGTTCGAACTTCTCCGTCTTTTGAAGAAACGGAGCTGGCTCGGGCCGAGAGGGGGGAAGCCCCTTGTCTTCTGACTGCTCGCTGGTGATGACGAGGATGCCGTCGTCGACGAAGTAAATCAGGCCGAGTTGACTCAGTGCAAGCTGAAGCGTGCGCCGGAGCGGAACGTGCTCCAGGTCGAGCGAGACCGGCGAGGTCAAGGTCTTGTCTGCCTCCTGGAGCCCGAGCGGGTCAACGTAGATCGGAATTCCTGAGTCCTTGGGTCCCTGCGTCGCCTGCTTGATGTACTTGAGAATGTCCTCCAGCGGCGTCTCGTTGGGAAAGCTCATGGCGACGGGTTGTTCGAGCCTGGCGATGATCGCCTGCGACTTGGCGTCCTGGCCGGGGCCGAGCTTGGTTCCCGGCTGGGTCGGCGGCGCCGTGGGCGCGGGCTTGGGTCTGGGGGTTTTGGCCTGGGCCGGGAGCAGCTCGGCCTTGACGGGCTCCTTCGCTTTCCCAGCCTGTTGCCGGGCCAGGACGCCGGCGCTGGTCAGGAACAAGCCCGACGCGACCGCGCAGACGGCAATCCACTTCATTTTCTGGATCATCATGGTGGTGAGAACTCCTTGAGCAAGCCGGACGATCGATGCGGAAACGATGTGAGCGGTGAGCTTCCCCGTGCCCAGCCGCACGGCGGCGCGGCAGGTTGCCGCGACGAGAGGGCCGGAGAATGCGGCCTGGGACCGCGTGCCGGCGGCCAGCGCCGCGAGCGCGGTTCCGCAGGCCAGGCCGCGGCGCGCGAGACGAGATTCGAGCTGGGCTCGAGCCCGCGCCAGCCGTCCCTTCACGGTGCCCAAAGGCCAGTCGAGCTGCCGGGCGGCTTCCTCGTGCGTCTGGCCCTCGAGGTAGCAGAGGACAATCGGCGCACGGTACTTCGAGGGGAGGCGGTTGATCTCCTCATCGATCACCCGGCGCAATTCGGGGTCGTCGATGACGGGATCGGGGCTGGGAACGTCGAAAGCGATGCCCGTCCGCTCGCGCTGGCGCCGGCGAAATGCCGTGGAGCGTGCTTGCCGGGCTACTTTGACGGCCACACCGTGCAGCCAGGCGGCGATGGCATCACCGGGTCCCAGGCTCCCCGCACGCTTGAGCAGCACGAGAAAGGTGGCCTGGAACGCGTCGTCGACGTCCTGCGAATTGCCCAGCATGCGCCGACAGATGCCCAGCACCATGGGCCCATGCCGGGAGACGAGGGCCTCGAACGCCAGCTCGTCTCGGTGAGCGACGAACCGCTCCAGGAGCTGCCATTCCGACAGGCTGGCGACACTCCCCGTGTCGAACAGCCGGACCAGGTCGGGCATCGCCAGCCGTTGCGGGTGCATGGAGGAAACTCCAGACGACCTTGAGCTTGTCATCCTCATCATGTGGTTGGCAGGCCGTCTGGATACAACTTTTTTTCCGGGAGGGGGGAATTTGGGTGGGGCACCACTGGGATTTGACCATGGCTCACATAGGTTCACGCATTGAACGCGGCATGGAACGGACATATCGTGAGGAAATAAGGAGCTGACCCTGCGGCGTGGGTCGGGTTGGTAGGGTCCGCTGTGGGGACCTGGGTCGAGAGGTGGGGGGTAGTTGTCGGTAGGGTCCGCTGTGCGGATCAAATCGGTAGTCTTG
>JBMFUH010000458.1:4467-5870 GCA_049966735.1 Isosphaeraceae bacterium | reverse complement strand
CCGCAACCCAAGAGCTTGCCACGGAATCGCTGGCGAAATCGTGTCCGGCGTACAACATTCTCGAAGTTCGTAGTACAGTAAACGAGGCTTCGACAGCGATCCAGGCCGAGATTCCCCGACTCCATGACCCGCCACGCTGACGTACCGGAAATGAGCCCCCAAGCGCGCCACGCTCCGCGCTTTTGCCCGCGCTGTCGCGTCTCGTTCGCCGACGTCTCCGATCCTTCCATTTGTCCCTCGTGCGGTGATGTCCTGATTCCCCAGGGTTATTGCCCTGTCTGTGAAGATTACTGGCTGCTGCCGGTGGAAACCGCCTGCCCCAAGCACGACCTGCCTCTGGACGCGATCGGACCTCCCAGGCCTCTTCTGGACGGCGAGGGCAAGCCGCCGCGCTGGACGACGGTGGCCCACTACGGCGACTCCCAATCAGCCGATGCGCCCAGGATCCGGCTGGAGGCCGAGGGCATTCCCACGTTCGTCGAAGGCGAGCGAATGGGGGCTCGGTCCATGTATCACGTTGCCACGGGAGGAGTCTTGCTCAAGGTGCCCGATACGATGGCCCACGACGCCCGGATCATCCTCTCCCAGACCTGGTCGGTCACGGCCGATCAGCTTGGCATCGAGGACGACGACGAGGATGCGGAAGTGGGCGAGCCGCACCTCACGGAAGGCCCCTCCGGCTCGCTCGATGAGGCGACCTCGCTGTCGTTGAACATCATCCTCTTCGTCGTGGTCGGATTGCCCAGTTTGCTGCTGGCTTACTTCTTGCTACGATATTTCTATTGAAGCGCCGGCGCATCCTTTCAATCTCCCCGATCGGAGGCCACTCCCATGGAACCGGCCCGGTTTTGCCCGCGCTGCAAGCGGGAAGAGGCGTACTTACCCGAAGAGCAGCTCTGTTCCGTGTGCAAGGGGCCGCTTCTCCCGCAGGGATACTGCCCCATCTGCGAGCGTCCCTGGGTGCTTGCCGTGGGGAAAATGTGCCCGAAGCATGAGGTGCTTCTGGTGGAGCAACCCTCCGGCCCGGAAGGCGAGAGCGGTGAGCCTGACTCGAAGTGGGTGACACTGGAGACCTACGCGGATGACACAACCGCCCTGGCGGCCCGCTTACGACTCGAGTCGGAAGGCATCACGACACTGCTGGAAAACGAGTTGATGGGCTCACGTTCCAATCTGGCGATCGCCACCGGCGGAGTCGGTCTCAAGGTGCTCGAGGAGAATCTCGCCGATGCGCGGGTGATCCTCGATCAAAACTGGTCCATCCCCGAACGTGCGGATCAAACAGCCGACGACGACGAATGGGAAGGTGACGTGAAGGCCGGAGTCTGGTCCGTGCCCGCGATCAACATCATCATCGCCTTCGTGATCGGCGTGATCGGACTGGTCGTCTACTTCTTCCGCGG
>JBMFUH010000458.1:0-4367 GCA_049966735.1 Isosphaeraceae bacterium | reverse complement strand
GCTGTTTGGGTCCTTCAGCCGCTGACGGCGGACGATTGACGAGAATTGCTTGCTCAAGAGCAGTCCTCGGGTCGATGGCTCCCCGTAGGGCCCCCTGTGCGAACCGACGGTTACGGCATTTGGTCCGCACAGCGGACCCTACGATACTTCTTCCGCGGGCTGTTTGGGTCCTTCAGCCGCTGACGGCGGACGATTGACGAGAATTGCTTGCTCCATCAGCCAACTCCAGTCAGCCTGGCATCGCTACGCGATTCCTCTCCGGCTCAGGCTCGCCCTCCCGGCTGGTAGGCCGTCCAGAGCGCCTTGAAATAGCGGAGCACGCGCTCGGGATCGCTGCTTTCGGCGATCTCGGCAAGGGTGTAGCCGGCGTAGTCCTGCTTGGCGAGCAAGGCAAAGAGCTCGCGCCAGGGATAGGCCGCGTCGGTGAGATCGCGCAAGTGGACTTCGTGGACCTTGGGCGCGACCAGGGCGAAGGTCTCCTTGACCGAGCCGCGCACCACGTCGGTCGGGTTCGAATTCCAGCAGGCGTAGACATTGGGGTGGTCGGCGTACTGCATGATCCGCGCGTAGTGCCTCAGCTCCTGGGTGATGGCGCCGTGGACCTCCACGCGAATCTCGATGCCGAATCCCCGCGCGTGCTCACCGACCTCGTGCAGGGCACGGCCGATCTGGCGGAGGGTCGTCTCGAGATTGGCGCCGCGGGGGATGCCGTTGGGCCGGACCTTCACGCCGGGCGCACCGATGTCGTGAGCCAGGTGAACGTACGCCTTCGTCCCCTCGATGTTCTTGCGCACAACCGCCGGATCGGCCGCCTGATATTCGAACGCGCTGCCCAGCCCGGCCAGCTTGACCGGGGAATCGTCGAACCGCTTGCGCACCTCCTCACGCTCGGTTTTCGAGAGGTTCACCTCGACCTTGTGGGCATGCCCGGTGCGCAACTCGACCCCCGCGTAACCCAGTTTCTCCAGCCGGGAAATGATCGTGGGCAAGTCCCAGTTCTTCGCGATGTTGTACGTG
Organism: Isosphaeraceae bacterium; assembly: GCA_049966735.1. Lineage (GTDB taxonomy): Bacteria > Planctomycetota > Planctomycetia > Isosphaerales > Isosphaeraceae > Aquisphaera. The sequence continues at coordinate 3,350 of JBMFUH010000458.1, read as the reverse complement.
ACGATGCCGAGCTGTGCCATGAGATCTTGTTCCCCGAATGTGCGTTGTCTGAATCACCTTGCACAATTGGGGAGGGCGAGCCTCCTGGCGAGCCGGTCCAGAATACAGCTCGGCAGGAGCCTCGCTCTCCCGGAACCACGATAAGAATCACATCATTCACGGATTAATAGCTGTCCGACGAGATCACTTCGCCGCCGGCCCGCGTGATCAGCGCGCGGAGGGTGGTCGGATTGATCGACAACTTGATGAACCGGACCGAGCCGTCGGCGAAGGCCGCATTGAAGCCTCCCGGATGCGCCGATCCCGCGCCAAAGAGCGGCACATTCGGGGCGCCCGGCTTGTCCTCGAAGGGCAATTCCTCGGGCTTGGTCCAGATGACGGCCTCCTTCGCTTCCACAACCATGAGCGTGTTCGACGTCCCATCGGTCACGTCGCGCGGCTCGGTGGGAGCGTTCTGGTTGAAGAGAGCGCCCTTCCCCGTGAACACGCGGTAGGCCGTTCGCCCCGGTTCGCCGGCCAGGTTGCGCGACGGACAGCCGTAAACGGTTGGCATGTACTTGATCAGCTCCTTGTTGTGTGGGCTGTCCCAGGGCTCATCGAGGTGGAACTTCTTGTAGAGCTCGTTTTGATCGAGGTACGGCAAGATTGCCACCCGCCAGCTCAAGAGCGGCTTGCCGTCGGCGCTGCTGATGGCCAGGGACGGGAAGTGGTTATTTGCGCTCACATGATTATGCATGGCCAAACCAATCTGCTTGAGGTTATTCGTGCACTGTGCCCGCCGCGCCGCCTCGCGGGCGGCCTGGACCGCGGGAAGCAAGAGGGCGATCATCACGGGCGTCTCCATGCCCACGTCGAGCGTGGGTGCCGGCAGGGGAAATGCCTGGTTCGCGGACATGCGGATCGAGTCCTCATTCACGGCCAGGCTGAACCGGGAGGGAAACAGATAGGGACGCAACTGGTCGGCATTGGGGATCGAGTCCGGGTCGATCTCCAGGCGAAACGGCCCTTGCCTCCGCGCCCCCGGCCCAGGTTGCTGTGTGGCCGCGTAGCCGATGAACTGGACGATCGACGGCAGATTCACCAGCAGATCGGGCAGCGAGCCGCTGGGGTCGGTCTGAGCAAAGATCACCGCGTCGCGTCCCCAGGCCGGAGGCGGGCCGGGAGCCTTGAGCCGGAGCGAATCCTGGGCGCGCCGGGCCGTCGCCGGCGAGCCGGCCAGCACCAGCAAACCCTTGTCCGGCTCGACCAGGATCGTGGGCCGCAGGCTCGCGGGCGTCGGCAGCACGGAGGGAGGAACGGCGAGAACGTAACCGCGCGCGGGCTCCTTGAGCCGCCGGAACTCGGCGTATTCCGTCCTCGGCCTGGCGGGCTGACCCGGTTGCGGGCGGACCAGCGCGCCGGCCCGCTTCAGCTCACCGTTGGCAGCCTCCATCAGCCGGTCCAGCGTCTTCGAAAACGCGCGGGCGTCTTTCAGCTCGGCGACCAGCGCCAGATCGGGAGGATGGAACCAGAAGGAAATCGCGCTGCCGATTCCCTGGCCTGAAGGAATCAGCACCATCCGCGGGCCGATCTGCTCCAGCAAGTCGTCGCGCAGGCTCAGGCCCGTATGATCGCGGAACCGCTGGGCAAAGCCTCTGAGCCGCTCCGCGGCTGGCGGATCGTCGCGCTGGATGAGCGCCAGGATGTCGCCGGCGAGTTGGGCGGGGTCGATCGAGACGAGCGTGTAATCAGCCGATCCCCCCGGCGTCGCCACGCTGGTCCCTGGCTTGATCGCGGGATGATCGAAAAGCGCGAGAACGCCGTGGCGCGGTCGCGGCGCGTTCACGCCCAGCGTGATCACGCAGGCCTTGTCTTGGATTCCCCATCGGCCCTCGACGCGGCGAATGCCGTCCAGGCCAAGCTCGGCGGCCTGGGGAGGAAGCGGCGGCAGAACGGCCAGATCGACGAAAAACCGGCCGAGGGGCACGTTCCCGCCCTCGATCTTGGCCAGGCTGGCGTAGGCGGCATTCTTCAGGGCGCTCGGGGTTTTCCCCTCCAGAGCCTCGATCGCCGGATTGCTGTCGGGATCGGCAGAGAAGAGGAACACGAAGTCTTTCTTCTCGAACCACCAGCGAATGGGAATACCTTGCGTCGACCAGATCTTCCGGCCGCCCGGCCCGTCGACTTGATCGGCCGCCGGCGGATTGAGCGGCGGAATGCGCTGGAGAACGGCCCGGAACACCTTGCTGTCGGCCGCATCTCGGATCACCAGGACCGCTGTCCCCGGCCCTGGCTGGCCGGGATCACGGCAGTAACCGGCCGCGAATCCCTTGTCGGTAAGCTGCAAGAGCAGCGAGATCAGTTCCTTCCCCGAGATCGGGGCCCCCTGCGCGGACTGAAGTGCCCGATCGGCAACCTGGATCGCGATGTCCTTGAGCATCGCGCCGAGCGACGTCTCGTTGAGCATCTTGTGGGCCGCCGTGGCTTTCCAGGCGTCGGCATGCGCGGCCAGACCGTCGTGCTCGACCAGGACCGCCAGACCATCACCGGGTATGTACCGCGCCAGCGACCGGCGGTCATCGGCCCTGGTCAGTGCCGGCGCTGCCAGGAGCACGGAGAGAAGACAGCCGAAGCGAAACGATCGGACGGCTCTTGGAATCGGTAAAGCGTCGATCATGACAAGGTCCTGTGAAGAGGCAGCCCCTCGCGGCCACGATAACCCGAGCGCGCCCGGAAAGCCGCGTTGCACGTCCGAACATACCAGCCCGGAAGCGACACTTCCAAGGAATAACAAGGCAAGCTCGCGATAGCCGACGACTTGCCGTAACGCCGTTCTTTCCTTTGCAATCACGGCCAGCCAGCCGCGCATCCGCTCCTCGACGGTGACGATGGACACGCCGATGGCTTCAAACTCCGATACCGCATCAAGTCGAGCGATCATGCGGCGGCCACGATCGCTATCGGGGTCTTTCAAAAACGTCGTATGATCCGTGTCGAGGTGGATCATTCCGCCAACTCTCCACGTCGCGCCGCCTCCCGTTCGGCCTCGCGCATCCGCGGACATTCCTCGTCGACCTCGCGCATGAACTCGCTGTCGCCGAACATACCGACGACCTTGCGCCAATCCTTGCGAGGAGGAACAAACCGGCTGGTCGCAATGGCCCGCTCCAAGACCTCAACTCGTTTGGCAAGGGATTCCAGGCTCAAGTCACTCATTCCTGTCCCCTCCAGAAACCAGGGCACTCCGCTCCCATGCTACTTCGCCGCATTCATTTCATGGAGCCCCGGCATGCAACCTTGTCTTCCTGTCGCAGGTCCCTAGAGCGGTTTTCGGGTCGATCGCTCACCGTAGGGTCCGCTGTGCGGACCGA
>JBMFUH010000457.1:1574-5876 GCA_049966735.1 Isosphaeraceae bacterium | reverse complement strand
CTCGGTCTTGAACGCCTCGCAGCCGGTGCAGTAATGGCCGGCGTACACGCCTTTGTAAATATCTCCCGCGTCGTGGACAGCCTGGATGAACTTGCGGCAGCCGATGTGGTGCCGCTCCTCGCTGGTCTGGATGAAATCGTCATTGGAAATCTCGAGCGCCTTCCAAACCTCCTGGAACTGGCGGGCCATATCGTCGACGTAAGCCTTGGGTTCCAGTCCCAGCTCGCGGGCTCGCAGTGTCACCTTGTTTGTGTTCTCATCGTTGCCCATGAGGAAGTGGACGGAGCATCCTTCCATCCGGCGAAACCGGGCCTGGACGTCGGCGCCGATCTTCTCGAACGCCGTGCCGATGTGCGGGCGGCTGTTGGGGTAGTCAATCGCCGTGGTGATGTAGAACCGTGTCGCGTCAGCCATCGTGTCGTTCCGATCCTCGTTTCCCGGCTCGTCTGGAAGCTCTCTGGAATTCCAAGCCCGCGGACAGTGCCCTCATCGTGAACATCGATCCCTTCCGGTGGGTTCCCGGCTCGCCTCATCGAAGACTCGCAAGTTTACCAGAAGAGGCGGCACGAGACCGGACGAATTTCCCGGCGCGGGTCGCGAGATCGGGATGGCGTACAGCTCAGCCCTGGTGTGCCCGGGCCAGCCGGTGTCTACAGAAGAGCCCCACGACCGTCATGGTTGCGGCCAGAAGCAAGGAGTTGGGCTCCGGCACGGGGGGCGGGAGAGTGGATGATGATGCGATCGGTGCGGGAGGGCCGGAAACGGTCTGTGGAGCGATGGCCGTCGGGGTGGGCGGGGTAACCGGTAACGCCGGCGCATTGAGCAACTGGGCGAGCGCCGGGGAAAGGCTGGGATGATTCAACAGAAATCGCTGCGGGTCCAGGCTCCGCCTCCAGAGAAGGTAGTCAATCATGGGATTGTTCAGCGACTGGGCCTGCGAGTCGGTCTTCAAGACCTGCCAGATGGTCGAGCGAATCGCCGGCGAGAACGAGGGTGCCGGCGTCCGAGACCACGTCTGTTCGCCCTTGTCGAGAAAGTTGGTCCAGGCGACGAAGACCTTGGCGTTTGCCGGCGAGAGCGCGAGCTTCTTGACAGCCGCTGCTTCCACGGCTTTGGGTTCAAGCCAACCAACACACAGCGCGGCGAGGAGGAGGCAGGAAGGAAATCGCATTTGTGGCTGTCGCCTCGTGAATCCATTCACGTCCATAGTTCACCAGAACCATTAGCCCCCGAGGCAAGGAATGTTGCGCTCGGCTTCTTGGTCGGGAAGAGAGATCCGTTCGTTCGTATCGGAAGTGGTTTCTCGAGGTGATGAGCGGATTATGCGCGGAATGACGTTTTTGTCTACCTCAAGCTCAGGATATTCTCTCAGACCCACCCAGACTGTGAGTCTTAACGATTGTAAAGGGAGGCACAGCGGAAGTGCCGTGGCGACTGGCAGGAAGGCTCAAGCATCCTCTCGCGGTTGAACCGGGAGGGAGCTAGCGGTATCGTGACAGAAACAGCACTCCGGCGCTTGCTGGCTTTCAGAAAAGGAGAGGAAGACATGGCATCGGCAACGGCCGTCGCGACCGCGGATTATCCAACTCAGATGTTCATCGACGGCCAGTGGTCTAACGCCCAGGACGGAAAAACCCTGGGGGTGATCAATCCGGCCGACGAATCGGTGCTGGCCCAGGTGGCTTACGGCGGACGGGCCGAGACCGAGAGGGCCATCGCCGCGGCGGCCCGCGCCTTCCCGACCTGGCGAGCCCTGTCAGTCTACGATCGGGCCAAGATCCTCAAGAAGACCGGCGACCTGATGCGCGATCGGGCCGACCGGATCGCCCGGGCACTCACCCAGGAACAGGGCAAACCCCTGGCGGAGGCCAAGGCCGAGGTCCTGCACGCGGCCGACACCTTCGAGTGGTTCGCCGAGGAAGGGAAGCGTGCCTACGGCCGCATCATCCCGCCCACCAATACGGCCAAGCGATACTATGCGATCAAACATCCTGTCGGCGTTGTGGCGACCATCACGCCGTGGAACTTCCCGGCGGCCTTGCCCAGCCGGAAGATCGCCCCCGCGCTTGCCGTGGGGTGCACAGTGGTTAGCCGCCCGGCCGAGCAGACGCCGCTGACCCTCATCCTCATGTTCGAGTGCCTGGCCGACGCGGGCATTCCGCCGGGGGTGGCCAACCTGGTGATCGGTCCGGCCCGGACCATGGCCGACGCCTTCTTCGAGCATCAGGCGGTCCGCAAGATCAGCTTCACCGGATCGACCGAGGTGGGCAAGGAATTGATCCGTCGGTCGGCCGACCAGGTGAAGCGGCTGAGCCTGGAGCTGGGCGGCCATGCCCCCTTGATCGTCTTCCCCGACGCCGACGTGAACCAGGTGGCCCAGGCGGCGGTGATTGGCAAGTTTCGCAACAACGGCCAGGTCTGCATCGCCCCTTCGCGCTTCTACGTGCACGAGAAGGTGTCCAGGGACTTCACCGACGCCGCCGTGGAGCTGGCCCGGAACCTGAAAGTCGGCAACGGCCTGGAGCCCGGTGTTCAGGTCGGACCGATGTTCGAGGCTCGCGCCATGGAGAAGACGTTGGCCCTGATCGATGACGCCCGCGGCAAGGGGGGCAAAATCCTCACGGGCGGCAGCCGCTCGACCCGGTTTGACAAGGGCTACTGGTTCGAGCCCACGGTCATCCGCGAGGTGAAGGGGGAGATGAAGCTCATGACCGACGAGCCGTTCGCCCCGGTCATGCCCATCCTCGACTTCGACAAGCTCGACGAGGTCATCGCCGCGGCCAACAACACCCCCTACGGCCTAGCCGCCTACGTCTTCACCAACGACCTGACCGTCGCCACCCGCATGGCCGAAGGACTCGAGGCCGGCATCATCGGCATCAACGACCCCGTCCCCGCTACTCCCCAGTGCCCCTTCGGCGGCATGAAGCAATCGGGCATGGGCCGCGAACTGGGAATCGAAGGACTCGATGCTTATACCGAGACCAAATATGTTTCGGTAGGATTACGGCAGTGACCGTGGCCGATTGTCGACAGCCATCCCTGCGAGATTGAGATCCTCAACGAGCAGCGGAGAGTCGCGATGTCCCTTCCCGAGTCTCCGCTGCGTGATCCACTCGAGGGCGAGCTTGCCCAGCCGCCGCCGAGCGACCTGTCGGAGTACACCTGGGAAGACTCCGAGACAGAGCTGTACGAGCCCGGGAGGGGCGAGGAAGATTCCTCCGCGTCAACCGGCAAACCGTTGGCTGCCCCAAGAGCCGCCAGCGTAGACGCCCGTCAGTTCGTGGACGCATTGGTTCAAAACCGACTGGTCAGCGACTCCGAGGTCCGGACGGTGTTGCGTCAGGTTGGCCCCGAAGGTGAACCAAGCAATGTCGACCGGCTCGCCGCCGAGCTGATCCGTCTGGGCAAGATCACGAAGTACCAGGCCGCGGCGGTTCGCCAGGGGAAGACCAAGGGACTCTTGATCGGCAACTACGTCGTTCTGGACAAGATTGGCTCGGGCGGGATGGGGCTGGTCTTCAAGGCGCGACACCGCCAGCTTCAGCGGATGGTGGCGCTGAAGCTCTTGCCGCCGTCGATCAGCCGCGACCGCGCGGCGGTCGTCCGGTTTCGCCGCGAGGTGGCCGCGGTCGCGAACCTGATCCATCCCAACATCGTCTCGGCGCTCGATGCCGGCGAGACCAACGGCCTGCTCTTTCTGGTCATGGAACTGGTCGACGGCAAGGATCTGGCCAAGGTCGTCCGGGAAAAAGGACCGCTGTCGGTCAAGCAGGCGGTCGACTGCATCATCCAGGCGGCCCGAGGATTGAAAGCGGCCCACGATCGCGGCATCGTCCACCGCGACATCAAGCCCGCCAACCTGCTCCTCGACCGATCCGGCACCGTCAAGGTACTGGACCTGGGCCTGGCCCGGGTCGTCCAGGGGCAAGGTCCTCTGACTGCCGAAAGCTCGGAGCTCAACCTCACCGTGAGCGGCTCGTTCGTGGGGACCGTGGATTACATGTCTCCCGAGCAGGCCTACGATCCCCGGCTGGCCGACAGCCGTTCCGACATCTACTCGCTGGGTTGCACCTTGCATTACTTGCTGACCGGCAAGCCCCCCTTCGGCGGGGCAACGTTCATGGAACGGCTGCTGGCTCACCGCGAGCGGCGCATTCCAGCACTCTCCCGGACGCGAAACGACATCCCCGACGCACTCAACGACGTCTTTCGCCAGCTTCTGGCCAAGTCACCCCAGGCCCGGCCGCAGTCGATGGCCGAGGTGATCAGCCGGCTTCAGGCCAGTCGCAATCCGCGACC